>JBGQHA010000276.1:0-4065 GCA_041497735.1 Dehalococcoidia bacterium
CCGCAGCCGCCCTGCGTGCACTCCGTCTTGTAGAGCTCGAGGAGGCCCTGCTGCGTGCGCGCGTCGAGCGGCAGCGCGCCGTCCGCATCCGCGAGGTTCGTCTCCAGGAACGCGAGCACGCCGTAGCGCGCCGGGCGCGGCAGGCGTGCGAAGCAGGCGCGCGCTCGTTCCGCCGCCTGCGCATCGCCTTGCGCCGTGGCGCAGGCGGCAGCCCAGGGGAGCACGGCGTTCACGAGCAGTTCAATCGCGCGTGAGCGGCCGATGTAGGGGCTTGCCGCCCACGCGGCGATCAGCGCGCGCGGCCCGAGTTCCGCATCAAACGCGGACGGTTCGTCGAAGAGCGCGCGATGGCGCACCAGGAGCCGGGCGAGCCCCTCGAGCCGGCGCTCGGGCCGGTTCGCCGGACGGCCGGCGCTGCGCTGCGGCGCGTCCCCTGCAGCAGCGAGCAGGGCGGCACGGCCTGCTGCAGCGCGCTGCTCTTGCGGCAGGCCTTCCATCAGCACCGCGAGGGCGCGAAACGGCAGCTGCGCGGCGACGCGTTCGAAGAGCGCACGATCGCCGCCGTACCCGAGGCCGCCCAGCAGCGCGCGATACAACGCCTCGGCCGGGCCGAACGCTCGCAGCGCGCCGGCCAGCGCGGCGACGCGTTCCTCGAAGCGGCCGTCTCCCAGCTGCTGCAGGAGGCGGAGCGCGTGCGCCCGCCCGAGACGCGTGAGCGCGTCGTGGCACGGCTCCCGCCAGAGGCGGGGCGAGCTGAGCCAGCCAGCCAGCTCCTGCGCGCGCTTGCGCACCCAGGGCGCGAGCGCGACCGTCGGCGGACGCTGCCCGTTGGCCAGCGCCGCGTCCTCGCCTTCGTCGTCCTCGAACACGACGTGGAGCATGACGCGGCTGTACGCCGCGTCGCGCTGGTGGCCGTGCGCGCGAAAGTCGCTGCCACGCACGTGCAGCTCGACGTCGCCGCGGAGCACCCGGCCGGACGGCGCCGCGATGATGGCGTCACGAAAGTCCGGACCGGCGCCATGGCCGGCGCGGCCGGGATGGAGCACGCGCAGCGGCACACCGTGCCGGGTGGCGAGCGCGGACGCGGGGAAGCGCTGGCCCGCCCAGAGATGAGAGAGCTGGGCCTCGGTGAGGCGTTCGTTTGTTGTTTGTTGCTTGTTGCTGGTACCGCTCTGGTCGCTAGCTGCTGGTCGCTGGTTGCCGGTACCGCTCTGGTCGCTAGTTGCTCGTCGCTGGTCGCTGGCACCGCCTGCGTTGTAGGCGGTACGTTCTTCGCGAACTGCGATGGTCGTCATAGGACGAACCCTTCAGAACCGGAGAACGACCGAACCAGCAACAAGCAACGAGCGACCAGGGACTAGGCCCGGTACTCGAAGCCGGCGCGCTCGGCAACGAGCGAGAGCAGCCGCTCCGACGCGCCGCGCGGCCGGTACTGGCCGGTCTCCCATTCGCTCACCGTCTGCTGGCGGATGTTGAGCTCGTCGGCCAGCTCCTGCTGCGTGAGACCGAGGTGCTCGCGCAGCGCGCGGACGTCGCCGGCGTTCCAGGCACGCCGGTTGCGTGTGCGCCGCGACCGGTACTCGGTCATGCGAGTAGTCTACACGGAAGCGTGTATGCTCGCAACAACAACAACAATCACAGGGCCAACGGTCGTAGGGTCTCGGTCAACCCTGGTTACTAGCTCCCTGTTCCGGGTTCCTCAACTCTGAGACCAGCGCCAGCTCACAGCGAAGGAGGTCGTGATCACTGAACGACTCGCCAGCGGCTGCGTGGAACTTTTCGGCTTCGAAACGTCCAGCCCTCAGGCCCCTGGCCCTTCGCCCGTAGCCCCTGGCCCCTGGACCCTGGCCCCTGGACCCCTGACCCCTGACCCCGCCTATCCGATGAGCCGCCGTGCCGCCTCGTACGGATCGAGCTCACGGCGGGCGACGGCGCGCACGAGCGCGTCGAGGTGGCCGTCACGCTCGGCGGCGCGGAGAACGTTCGAGAGGAGCTGCTGCCGGACGACGGCGAGGAGGCGCCGGCGGGAACGTTCGGAGCGGAGGTGCTCGATCTCGCCGGAGGTCTGGAGGCGGCGCCGGTGCTCCTCGATCGCGTCGGCCAGCTCCGGGACGCCGGTCGCCTTCGTGGCGACGGTGCGCAGGACGGGTACATCGAGGCGGCCGTGGCTGGCCTGCGCGACCACGGCGCCGAGCTGGGCGGCGAGGGCGTCCGCCCCAAGCAGGTCGGCCTTGTTGACGACGAGGAGGTCGGCGACCTCCATCACGCCGGCCTTCATCGCCTGGACGTCATCGCCGCCCGCGGGCGTGAGGACGAGCACGGTCGTTTCGGCGGCGGAGGCGACCTCGACCTCGTCCTGGCCGGCGCCGACGGTCTCGATGATGACGATCTCCTTACCGGCGGCGTCGAGGACGTCGACGACCTCGGCGGTCATGGGCGCAAGGCCGCCCAGCTCGCCGCGCGTGGCCATGCTGCGCAGGAAAACCTCGGGGTCTTTGTGCAGCTCCTGCATGCGGATGCGGTCGCCGAGGAGGGCGCCGCGCGTGAAGGGGCTGCTGGGGTCGACGGCGACGATGCCGACGCTGCAGGAGCGCTTGCGGAACTCTTTGGCGAGCGCGCCGGTGAGTGTGCTCTTGCCGACGCCGCTGCCGCCGGTAATGCCGACGACGTGCGCGCGGCCGGTGTGCTGGTACAGCAGGGAGAGGGCGCGCCGCCCCTCTTCGGTGGAGTTCTCGACGAGGGTGATGACGCGGGCGAGGGCGTGCCGATCTCCGCTGAGCAAGCGCTGGACGAGTTCGTCTGTTCGTGTCCGGCCGGGTGCGGCGTTCACGGCCCGCCACTCGGCGGGGCGACGGCGGCGACGGGCCCGCGTTCGGCCGCCCAGCGCCGGACGTAGTCGATGATGTCCTGTGTGCTGGAGCCCGGCCGGTAGACCTCGCGGAAGCCGAGCTGTTTGATCGCCGGGATGTCTTCGTCGGGGATGATGCCGCCGGCGAAAAGGAGGACGTCGTTCGGGTCGATGCCGCGGTCCTTGAGTGCCTTGACGACGCGCGGGAAGAGCTCCAGGTGCGCGCCGGAGAGGATGCTCAGGCCGATGACATCGACGTCTTCCTGGAGGGCGGCCTCGGCGATCATCTCCGGGGTCTGGCGGATGCCGGTGTAGATGACCTCCATGCCGGCGTCGCGCAGGGCGCGGGCGACGACCTTGGCGCCGCGGTCGTGGCCATCGAGGCCGGGCTTGGCGACGAGGACACGGATGGGATGGTCAGTGTCTGGCATGGCGGAAGGATTATGGCAGGAACGGGGAACAGGGAACAAGGAACGGGGTTGTTGGGTTTGGGGTCGAGGGTCGGGGGTGTGGAGGGTACCGACATGGCGTGCTCTTACGCGGTGTTGTCGGAGCGAGTGTAGGCGTGGTGAAGGAGAGAGCGAAGGGGAAGGTGGCGTACTATGCGCTCAGCGGCCCTAGTCGGAACGGACGCAGCAGCAGTTGACTTTGCGTGATGCCGTGGTATTCTGAGCGCGACGTTCTGGTCCGCCGTCCAGGGAGGGTGTGGCGTGAGCACAAGTGTACGGGCCGCGGTTGCTGTTCTTGCGCTGGTCATGGTGGTGGCCGGGCGCGGCTCCGCTTCACATGATGCGGCTGCCATAGACTTCAGCACTGGAGCCATTCAAGGAACTGTCCTCTGGGGTGGGGCTCCCGTGGACGCGAATCTCGCCAATTCCCCTTGCGCCCTGAGGATCAAGGCCAGCACCTACACGGACATCACGGCAGCCGGTACTTATTCGTTCCCATCACTGCCTGCCAATACGACTTACTCCCTCGGGGTCAACTCTAGTCAGAACTTTGTGCTGGCAACGGGGCCCACGGTTACCATCTCTGGCGGAGCAACAACCACCCAGGACATCGACCTCACGAGTAGCATGGGCCTCGTCACTGGCCAGGTGACCATCGACGGCTCGCCGGCCGCCACACCCTATCTCGACATCAACTACGGCGGCCTCTGTGAGGTCGGCGGCAGCGATGGCTCCTTCGCCTTCCTCCTCCCGCCCGGCAGTTACGGC
>JBGQHA010000277.1:0-4016 GCA_041497735.1 Dehalococcoidia bacterium
CCGCGCCGCCGACTCGATTTCCTTCGCATGACGCGGGAGGTCTTAAGACCTCCCCTACACTGGCCCTCTGAGTGCGGCCCGGGACGACCTGGATTATCCTGAGCCTGTCGAAGGACATCCACACCGGAGTCGCAGCTTCGTCCGCGAACGCGCGTCGTCGTTCTGCTTCCGAGCTGCGCCTGGCGGCAAGTGTTAGCAGATTCTTCGCGATCGTCCGCCCTCGGCGGACTAGCCGCTCAGAATGACGGGGGCTTCTGAAGGTCCACGTGCCCGACCTCATCGACCGGGAAGCGGAGCAGCTTGCTCGCCACGCGGCCAAAGACGTCGACATCGCCCGTGGTGAAGAAGCGGTAGCTGGGGTGTTTCTGCTGCGCGAGCGCATCGCGTTCGACGAGCACCTGCCGCACGCGGCGCGCGACGGGCCGCGATGGGTCGTAGACGCGTACGCCGGGGCCCAGGATGCGCTTGATGCGCTGGCGCAGGAAGGGATAGTGCGTGCAGCCGAGGCCGACGACGTCGGCGCGCGAGCCGCGCACCGGCGCCAGGTGCCGCTCGAGCAGCGCCGTCGTGCGCCCGGTGCGCACATCGCCCGACTCGACGAGGTCCTCGAGGCCGTCGCAGCCGACGTTGATCACCTGCTTGTCCTGTGCGAACTCCGCGATCAGCCCTGCCAGATATGGGCTGCGGGAGGTCGAGGGTGTCGAGAGCACCGCGATGGTGCCGGTGTGCGTCTGGCGGGCTAGCGTCTTCACGACGGGCACCACACCGACGAACGGCGTCTCGGGGAACGTTTCGCGTAGGTGGCCGATGCAGTGCACCGTCGCCGTGTTGCAGGCGACGACGATCGCCTTGGAGCCTTCATCGATCAGGAAGCGGCTGATGCGCGAGGTCAGGTCGCGCAGCTCGGCGACGGTCTTCTCACCATACGGAACGTGGCCGCTGTCGGCAAGGAAGATCAGGCTCTCTTCGGGCAACAGCTTGCGCGTCGCGCGCCAGATGGTGAGCCCGCCGACACCGGAATCGAAGAACCCGATCGGCCGGTTATCCACGATCCGATTCTACTGCCGCGAGAACGACGGCGCTAGTACGTGGAGACGTTCAGCTCGGAGATCTTGCCCTCGACCAAGTAGACGACGCGTTCGCAGATGTTGGTCACGCGGTCCGCGATGCGCTCCAGGTTGTGCGCCACCCACGTCAGGTGCGTGGCGCGCTCGATCGTCTTCGGGTCGTTCACCATGTAGGTGATCAGTTCGCGATAGACCTGGTCGTAGAGCGCATCCACTTCGTCGTCCTCGTTGCACACGGCGCGGGCGCGATCTGAGTTGCGGTCCTTGAAGGCATCGAGGCTCGCGATCAGCATCCTGCGGCAGATCTCGGCCATGCGCGGGATGTCGATGTACGGCTTGAGGGGCGGCTCGTCCGCGAGCATGACGGCGATCCTGGCGATGCCCTCGGCGTGATCGGCCATGCGCTCGAGGTCGACGATGATGTACAGCACGGAGACGATCGCGCGCAGGTCGCTGGCGAGGGGCTGCTGGCGCGCGATGACCTCCAGGCAGCTCTCCTCGATGTCGTAGCGCTTCCGGTTAATCCGCGCGTCGTCGGAGATGACGCGCCGCGCCAGCTCTACGTCCCGCTCCTTGAGCGCCGTGACGCTCCGCTCGATCGCGGAGTCGACCATCGTGGCGAGCAGCAGCATCTCCTCCTGGATCTCGGTGAGCTGCTGGTCGAAAATTGTTCTCGTCACGTCGAGCTCCTATCCGAACCTGCCGGTGATGTAGTCCTCGGTGCGCTTGTCCTTCGGTGTTGTGAAGACCTGGCTCGTGTTTCCGAACTCGATGAGCTGGCCGGCGCGGTCTTCGTCCATCATCATCACGGCCGTGTAGTCCGACACGCGCGCCGCCTGCTGCATGTTGTGTGTCACGATGACGATCGTTAGCTCGCGCGCCAGCTCGCGCATGAGGTCCTCGATCTTCAGCGTCGCAACCGGATCGAGGGCAGAGCACGGCTCGTCCATCAGGAGGACTTCGGGCTCGACGGCGAGCGCTCGCGCGATGCAGAGCCGCTGTTGCTGGCCGCCGGAGAGCTGCGTGGCCGGCTGGTTCAGCTTCTCCTTGACTTCGTCCCAGAGGGCGGCCTGGCGCAGGCTGCGCTCGACGATCTCCACCACGGCGCTCCGGCGCAGAAACGCCGAATGCAGCCGCAGGCCGGCCGCAACGTTGTCAAAGATCGACATCGTCGGGAACGGGTTCGGGCGCTGGAACACCATGCCGATGCGCCGGCGCACCTGAACGACGTCGGCGCCCGGGCTATAGATGTTTTCGCCCTTCAGCAGGACTTCGCCGGAAGCGCGCGCCTTCGGCGCGACCTCGTGCATGCGGTTCAGGCAGCGGATCAGCGTCGACTTGCCGCAGCCGGAAGGGCCCATGATCGCCGTGACGTGGCGCGGGCTGATGAGCAGCGAGACGTCCCGCAGCGCGCGAAACGACGCGTACCAGGCGCTTAGGCTGCGCACGGCCAGGCCGTCGGCGAGGACCTCTTCCTCTGAAGGGAGCTGGTCCGCGCTCGCGGGCTCTGCCAGAACATCTCGGTACGTCATAGATGGAGCAATGGGGACCGGCTGTGATTCGGCTATCGTCATGAACTCTTCCCCCCGGGCCTTGCCAGCACCAAGCGCGCCAGCAGGTTTATGATAAACACCACAAGGACAAGAACGAAAGCCGCCGCCCACGCCTGAGCCTGCTGGTCCGGGTAGGGGCCGCTCGCGTACTGGTAGATGCGCAGCGGCAAGGCGTCGATGGGCTTGTCGAGGCTCGTCGTCATGAACTGATTGCCGAGGATGGTAAACAACAGCGGCGCGGTCTCACCGGACGCCCTGGCAACGGCGAGGAGCGCCCCTGTCGTGAGGCCTCGTCGAGCAGCCGGAAGGACGACGCTTATGATCGTCCGCCAGCGCGTGATGCCCAGCGCCAGCGCTGCCTCGCGCTGCGATTGCGGCACAAGCTTCAGCATCTCCTCACTCGCGCGCGCCACGATGGGCACCATGATCACGGCGAGCGCGCAGCCCCCGGCGAACGCCGAAAAGTGGCCCATGCGCACGACGACCAGCCCGTAGATGAAGATGCCGACAACGATCGATGGCACGCCGGTCAGCACGTCGGCGGTAAAGCGCACCACGCTGGCGATCGTCGAACCAGCGTACTCAGACACGAAGATGCCGACGGCCACGCCGGCGGGAATCGCAATCGCACTGGCGAGTCCGACCACGATCAGCGAACCCACGATGGCGTTCTTGACGCCGCCGCCGGACTCGCCGGCGGGCCTCGGCAGGTGCACGAAGAAACCCCAGCTTATGGCGCTGGCGCCCCTCGCCACAATGTAGCTAAGAATGAGGAGCAGCACGCCGGCCGCGGCGAATGCGGCCACGCTGCAGAGCCCGAGCGCGATGGTGTTCGTCACCTTGCGGCGGCGGTGGACGAGCGCTCTCCTGTTGCCGGCGATGCTCGTGGTTGCTGCGGTCACTCGCGGATCAGGCTGGGCGCGCGCGCGAAGCGCCACACGAGCAACCGTGCCAGGACGTTGACAAGCAGGGTAATCGCCATGAGGATGAGGGCCAGCTCGATGAGCGCCGACTTATACAGCGCCGGCCCGGCTTCAGGGAACTCGCTCGCCAGCGTGCTGGCGGCCGACGCGCCAGGCTTGAAGAGCGAGCCAGTGATGAAGTACCCCTTGCCGATGACCATTGTGACGGCGATCGTTTCGCCCAGCGCGCGGCCCAAGGCCAGCATCGCCGCGCCGACCAGGCCGGACCGGCAGTACGGCAACACCCCCCGGCTGATCACCTCCCACTTCGTGCCGCCGAGCGCGTACATCGCCTCGCGTTGCGCCACGGGCACAGCGAGGATCGCGTCGCGCGAGATCGCCGCGATGATCGGCAGGATCATGATCGCGAGAACGAGGCCGGCGGCGAGAAAGCCGATGCCGAAGGGAGGGCCATTGAAGAGTGGGATGAACGA
>JBGQHA010000278.1:0-4001 GCA_041497735.1 Dehalococcoidia bacterium
ACATATCCCTTGCGACCTTAACTGTTAATGACAATGATCCTTTCCTGGTTCTACGAGACGCACGTGCTCTAACCTTTCGTGGCGGCGTCTGTTTGATTCGCTCCCAAGTCTCTGTTCGGCATCCTCAACCTTTACTCCGCAGCTACCGATAACAGCAATAGCGAGGCGGTGGGATGCCTGCCCGCGTTCCCTCCGCCGCTGCCGCCACTCGCCGGCTGTGCGCCCTGTCTGGGCAATCGGACCGCGTCGAGGCGGCAAGGAGGAGCGGCAATGCTAGTGCTGACACGCAAGATCGATCAGGGGATCGTCATCTCGGGGAACATCATCGTCCGCGTCCTCGGGGTGGAGCGAGACCGCGTCAAGCTGGGCATCTCGGCCCCGCTGGACATCCCCGTGCTACGGCAGGAGCTGCTCGACCGCGACAACGGTGAGGTCCGCGGAACCGAGTCCGCCCCTGCGCCCGTTCCCACCCACGAGGACCACTAGCTAGCGATCAGGGTCAACTGCGGGCGCGTCGTCGTCCGCGTTCCACGGCCGCCGCCCTCGATCACTCGCAGTGGCGGCGGTTCTGTGTTCGATGGCGATAGGAGCACCTTCGGCGCCAGCACCTCGATAGCCCCGCCGAAGCTCATCGATTGGCGGGCCGCCCACCAAAGCGCAGCGACCCATACCCAGCGTTCACTGTTGCCAAGCGAGCTGCCGCGGCCGGCTACCGTCTGCGCAAAGCGCAGGGCCTCCTCTGCGACCGGATCGCAGGACGCAATCGTGATGCTGCGCCGTAGAGGCGCCGCTGCCTCGCGAGCGGTCGCTGCCACCTCGAGTGGCGCCGCCCAGTTCAGCCTGTCGATCGAGACGGTGCGGGTCCTCGTGACCGCAATCAGCTGTCGAGTCGCCACCGGCTCCACGACGCTGATGGAACACTGGACCACGACGTCCTTCGGATACGTCACGGCGAGAAAGACGGCGGAGATTCCCCCGGTCTCATCGCGCTGGGCCGCCGTCGCCGTCACGGTACGCGGCGGCAGATCGATGAGCGCCTGGCACGTCGCGAGGTCCTCGATCGCCAGCTCGTCGATGCGCGCCGCGAATGGGGCGATGCTGGTCGTGCGCAGATAGCGGAGCGGCCAGATAGGCTCGCTGCCGCGGGTAAGACGCTGCAGGAAGTGAAGAGAACCATGGTGCTGGAACGGTTCAGCGATGCGGAGCGGCGCACCGGTCCTGCGGCTGAGGGCGTCCAGGAGCGCCGCCTGCCACGGGCTGAGGGAGAATGACGCCGCGAACAGCACCGGCCTGCCTGCAGCGAGCGCGCGCTTGGTCGCGCCGAAGGCATCGGTCGCGCCGGGCGCCACCACCAGGGCATCTATCTCACTCGCCTCCTCAGGTACGAGCGAAACAGCGGCTGTTTGGCTGAGCGCCGCCGCCCACTTTTCGGCAGCCGGCCCGCTGCCCAGGACTTGGATCCTTGTGCGTTGGTGCGTCACAAGTGGAACGGTAGCGCCTGGCAGATTCGAAAGGTGTGGGTGAAAGCCCTCAGGCGGCGGGACGATCGTCCCGATAAGACTAGGCAGCGTCCTTGAGTTCCCCGCCCAGGACGGTGCGAAGACGGCGGATCGCCCGATGGCGAAGCTGGGAGGCCCTCGATTCTGAGATGCCCAGCGTCTTCCCAATGCTCTTCAGCGACCGGGCCCGCATGTAATACAGGTGAACGATGGTGCGCTCGCGCTCGGGCAGCAGCTCGACCGCCTCGTAGAGCATCCGGCGGATCATCGTGTTCTGGGCCATCGAGTCGGGATCAACGCTGGGGTCTTCGTCCGCCATCTCCCAGAGCTTCTCCGTGTTGCCGCTCATCGATTGCTCGCCCAGGCCGTCCAGCGAGACGACCCGGATGCTGCTCGCGCCCAGCGAAGTCAGGAAATCCTGCCGCGAGAGACCCATCTGTTCTGCCAGCTCAGCTCTGGACGGCGAGCGCCCGAGGGTGGCGTGCAAGTCCGCGCTCGCATGGTCGACATCACTAGAGAACTTCTGGAGAGAACGGGGGAGCGGGTGCGCCGCCCGCAACGCATCGAGAATGGAGCCCCGGATGCGCGGGAGCGCGTACGTCGAGAACTTGGCGCCGCGTTTGGGATCGAACGAATGGTAGGCCTCGATCAGGCCTTGGACGCCAAAGCTGAGCATATCTTCGTACTGGAGAATGCCGCTCCCGGATGAGCCTACTGCGATGCGGTTGACCGCGTGCCGGACGAGTGGCATGTAGTCCTGGACGATAGCAGTCAGCTCTGCTTCCTGGTTAGCGCGCTTCTTCCGGTATGAGCGCCGTTGTCGCTCAGGTGCTTGTTTGGCGGGCTGCGTCTTGACGGCCCGAACGTTGCTTCGCGGCAAGCGGCACCTCTTCGGGAACCAAACCGCCATCCGGACGAACCGAATGGCGTTGCGATGACTGACACGTCCAGTATCGCGGCGCGGGGCCGCTCTACCAATCGGGATAGGCACGCAACGGAGCGTCGGGAAGTCCCAACGGGGTAGGCCGCGTGCGCCTAGGCGATCATGACGGGCGATGTAGGGAGAATGGGAGGAAAGGGCGCCGCTTCGGCCGGTCGTCGCGGCCACTATAATACTGTCGACGCAGCGATCCGCGCCAGGTCACTGGTGCCCCCTGCTCGCACGGCCTTCCCGCGACCTGCTCGGCGAGCAAGCGCCGGCGCAGTTGGAGGTTTAGACATGGCGAGTGACTACATCGGCAGGATAGGCGTTCTCTGGCGAGGGAACCGCGACGCGCGCGACAGTGCGACCGCGGAAAACAACCGGCTGCGTCCGCTCTTCGAGGCCCTCGCTGACCTCCGCGTCGCTGCCGAACCTGCAGTCTACTCGGACGAGATGGTGGATGAGGTGCGAGATCAACTGCGGCAGCTCGATGGCGTCCTCGTATGGGTGGATCCCATCGTGGCTGGACAGGATAGGTCCAAGCTCGACGCGCTATTAAGGCAGGTGTCGTCTGCGGGGGTTTGGGTCAGCGCCCATCCGGACGTGATCCTCAAAATGGGCACCAAGGAGGTGCTCTTCCGGACGCGGGATCTGGGCTGGGGGGCGGACGCCCATCTCTACACCACGGTCCAGGAGCTAAGGGAGCAATTGCCAGCGCGGCTCGCATCGGCGGGCCCGCGTATCCTCAAGCAACATCGCGGGAACGGCGGCATCGGAGTCTGGAAGGTGGAGCTCATCGCGGACGCGTCAGTTGCTTCCGGCGTTGAGGGTGCTCCGCCGGCTCCGGGTGCCGACGTCACCGTGCGTGTACAGCACGCCCGCAGCAGGGATAGCGTGACGGAGGATCTGCGGCTGAGCGAGTTCATCGACCGGTGCGCGGCGTACTTCTCCGGATCGGGCCGCATGGTAGACCAGCCCTTCCAGCCGCGTATTGCGGAGGGGATGATCCGCTGCTACATGATCCAGGACGAACTCATCGGATTCGCACACCAGTGGCCCGAGGGGCTCACGCAAGAGCCGGCCGAGGGCGCCGTCACCGCTGGCTTGTCGCCGACCAACATCCTTGGTCTGCCGTCCAAGAAGACTATGTACGGAGCGTCTGAGCCGAGCTTTAGGGCGCTGAGGACCAACGTTGAGTCGGATTGGGTGCCTGCTATGCAGCGCCTGCTCGAGATCGACACGAACTCGCTGCCGGTGATCTGGGATGCCGATTTCCTCTACGGGCCGAAGACGGAGGCCGGCGAGGACACCTACGTCCTCTGCGAGATCAACGTGAGCTCCGTGTATCCTTTCCCCGAAGGAGCCGTGGGGCGGATCGCGCAGGCCGCTGTGGCTCGCATGCTGAGTGCCAAGAGATCCAGCGTCAAACGCCGCTGACCAGAGGTAGTCCGGCAACAGCCCGGCGCCGTATGGCGCGGCTACGCTTTCGACGGGTCCCAGCGCTCTCGGTGCGTCACTTCGTCGATCGGCCGGCGCTTCGTCGGGCCGTACTTGCCTTTCGGGTAGCCGATGGGGATGAG
>JBGQHA010000279.1:0-3972 GCA_041497735.1 Dehalococcoidia bacterium
CAGGCGATCGCCCGCCGCATGTCGCAGAGCAAGCGCGAGGCGCCCCACTACTACGTCACCGTCGACATCGACATGACGGAGGAGGAGCACGAGCGCCACCAGATCAACGATACGTTCAAACGCGAGCTGCACGTCAGCGTCAACGACTTCATCGTGAAGGCCTGCGCGATGGCGCTCGCCCGCCACCCCATCTTCAACTCCTGGTTCGTCAACGGCGCTATCGAGCAACACGAGTCGATCAACGTCTGCATCGGCATCGCGCTCGACGACGGGCTGATCGCGCCGGCGATACTCGATTGTCAATCGAAGTCGCTGCGGGAGATCTCGCAGGCGAGCAAGAGCCTGATCGAGCGGGCGAAGTCCGGCGCGCTCAAGCCGGAGGAGTACTCCGGCGGCACCTTCACCGTCAGCAACCTCGGCCCGTACGACGTGGAGGCGCTGATCGCGATCATCCAGCCGCCCCAGGCGGCGATCCTCGGCGTCGGCTCGGTGCGAGAGGCCGCCGTCGTGCGCGACGGGCAGATCCTGGTGGGCCGCGTGATGAAAGCCGCGCTCTCGGCAGACCACCGGGTAACGGATGGCGCGCAGGGCGCCCAGTTCCTCCACGAGATCCGGCGGCTGCTGGAGAACCCGGCCTCGCTGCTGATCTAGGTTGCGCTACATCCTGTCGACGATCGCCTTGCGCTTCTCTTGATACTCGTCTTCGGTGAGGATGCCTTTGTCCTTCAGCTCCACAAGCCGAACAAGATCGTCCGCTGCCGAGGACGCTGTTGCTGCTGCAGGCGTCGACCCCACCTGTGCCGAAACTTGAGCGGGCGGCATGGTAACCGGCGGCGCAAATGGCGCGGGCACGGCGGCGAGACCCTCCCGGCCCGAACCAACGGACCCCTGCTCGACGACGTGCTCAGAGCCACGTGCTGCGACCACTACCGTGCTCGCCACTTTGTCGTGGAGCGTCTGCGCGTCCTTGTCCCATAGCAGCCAGAGATCGTCGGCCAGTTGGACTATCACAAAGAGCCCAAACGCAAAGCCCACGAGTCCGCGAACGAGCATCGTACCGGTATCGACAGCCCGGCCGTCGGTACGGATGACGCGCAGACCGAGGATGGCCTTGCCTGGATTCTGGCCTCTCGGGGCGACGATGAACCACCAGATGATCCAACCGATGTAGAGCGTGAGCACCATCAGGATGAGATTGACAAGCCAGCTTGCGAGTCGCATACCGCGGCTCGCCATTTTGACCGTTCCGCGTGGGTCCAAGACGAACGTTCCACAGAACAAGCAGAACAACCCGGGCGCGAGCGGTCGCTTGCACACCAGGCACTCCGCCGTACTTGCCGCCATCGTCATTATCCGCCTCCCTTCAACTACGCAGCCACCGGCTGCAGGTCCACCACTCGAGCCGCTACTGGCTCTTCTTGCGTCCGCGGCATCACGCCGCGCATCCAGCGCGCCATCCGTTCGCCCGTGACCAGCGCCTTGTCCCACCACTTCTGGTTGCGTTCAGCCTGATCTGCGCCCATCAGGTAGTGCGACTAGTGGACGGCGTCGCCCTCCAGCTCGCGGATGCGCTTGCTCATCACCGGAAGCATCGCGAGCGCGATCGTGGTGTTCGTGCGCAGCTCGGCCATGAAGTCCCAGCGGGTCATCACCAGGCACTCCGTGTCTTCGGCGGCCCTGATGGTCGCCGACCGCGGCCAGCCGTCCAGCAGCGCCATCTCTCCGAAGCAGTCGCCCGCCCGGAATGTGTGCAGTACGTCGCCACCCTTCGTCACCTCCGCCTTACCCTTGACGATGACGTAGAAGGCGACGGCCTGCTCGCCTTCCTTCACGATGTCGTTGCCCTTCTTGTAACTGCGCGAGACGACGCCCTTGCCGATGCGTTCGAGGTCCGACTTCTCGAGCTTCGCGAAGATCCAGGCCTTCGCTAGCTCCTGTTCGTGCGCCATGTTCTGGGCCTCCTAGCGTCACTCGGGCGAGATTGCGGCGCATTCTACCCCCTGCCCTGCCGCCCCGCAAGGCGGCTGTCTCTCGGTGCGCCCGGCTCGATACAATGCTCTGCAGTGCGCACGATCGATCGCGTCCGCCGCTCCACCCGCGTCGTCTGGACGGCGAGCAGCATCTATCTCGGCTATCGCAGCATGGCGTGGCGCAACCGCTTCGTACCGCCGGACGAGGCCGCCCGCCGCCTCTCCGAGTACCACCGGCGCTGCGCCCAGCGCATCCTCGACACCGCGACCGACCTGCAGGGGCTGCTGATCAAAGTCGGCCAGCTCATCGGCGCGCGCGCGGACGTCTTCCCGGACGAGTACGTCGAGGTGCTCTCCAGCCTGCACGACACCGTCCCGCCCCGTCCCTTCAGCGTCATCCGCCGGGTCATCGAACGCGAGCTGGGGACGAGCATCGAGAACATCTTCGCGGAGCTGAACCCTGTGCCGATCGCCTCGGCCTCGCTCGCGCAGGTACACCGCGGCCGCCTGCACGACGGGCGCGATGTCGCCGTGAAGGTGCAATACCCCGACATCGAAGAGATCGTCAAGGTCGATCTGCAGAACTTGCATCTGCTCCTGCAGGGCGCGCGACGCGTGCTGCGCAGCTTCGACTTCAGTCCCATCGTCGAGGAGCTCACGACGAACGTGCCGTTGGAGCTGGACTTCATCAACGAAGGCCACAACGCCGAGCTGGCCGCGCGCAATTTCGCGGACAACGACGACATCATCGTGCCCAAGATCTACTGGGAGTACACGACGCGCCGCGTCCTCACCATGGAGTTCCTGGAAGGGATCAAGATCACGGACTTCGCCGCGATCGATGCCGCCGGCATCGACCGGCAGGCGATCGGCCGGCTGCTCGCGGAGAGCTACTTCCGGCAGATCTTCGCGCACGGCTTCTTCCACGCCGACCCACACCCCGGCAACCTGTTCGTGCGGCCCGGACCGAAGCTCGTCATCGTCGACTTCGGTCTCGCCAAGCAGCTCCAGCCGAGTTTCTTGCGCGGCTTCGTTCGCCTCACCACGGCGCTGATCGCGGCCGACAAGCCGTCGCTCGTGCAGGCGTTCCGCGAGCTGGGCTTCCGCACGAAGCACGCCGACGACACCGCCTTCGAGGCGCTCGGCGACGCGATGCTCACCCGCCTCTCCCGCAACAGCGAGCTCAACCAGGACCGGCGCATGCTGGCGGAGTTCAACGACCGCATGATGCGCCTCTTTCGTGAGAACCCTATCGTGCGCGTGCCCGGCGAGTTCCTCTATATCGGGCGCGTCATGGGCCTGCTGGGCGGGCTCGGCGCGCAGCTCGGCTCGCAGGTCAATCTGCTCGAGGTGCTTGGCTCACAGCTCCCGGCCGCGTCTGCCGCCTCCTAAATCCCTCACCCCCGTCCCCTCTCCCTGAGGGAGAGGGGTGACTCGAGCGAAGCGAAGAGTCGGGGTGAGGGGCGTTTGACGGCCAGTGTTACAATGGAGCCCAAGTTTGGGGCAGGAGCGGACACATGCCGTGCCAGACCCATCGCCGGCTCGAGATCATGGGCCAGAAGATCCCGAAACAGGATCCGAACGTCCGCGTGCAGAACTGGGACGAGACGTTCCTCGGCTTCGATCTCGCCACCGCCCAGATCGAGGCCGCGCGCTGCATCCAGTGCCCCGACGCGCCGTGCATCGCGGCCTGCCCCGTCCACAACGACATCCCGGGCGCGTTCCGGCTGCTCGAGGTGGGCGACGCCATCGGCTCGGCGAACGTCTTCCGCGAGACGAGCAACCTGCCGGAGATGTGCGGGCGGCTCTGCCCCCAGGAGCGTCTCTGCGAAGGCGACTGCGTCGTCGGCTACGCGATCCGGCCCGATGCGTTCGGCGTGCAGCCGCCCGTGCGTATCGGCAAGCTCGAGGCGTTCTCAGCCGACTTCCAGCGCCGCACCGAAGGCCTGCCGATGCCGGTGCTGCCACCGCCGACGGGCCGCCGTGTCGCCGTGATCGGCGC
>JBGQHA010000280.1:0-3909 GCA_041497735.1 Dehalococcoidia bacterium
AAGCCCTGGCCGCTGATCGTGGCGCAAGAGATGTCGCTCCGGAGCGAGCTGTCAACTAGGAAGAGCCCGCCAGGCGTGACCGAGACGTTCACCAGCTTGCGGTCGTACCGCACCTCGAACGAGAAGGAACCAACGGTCTGCGCCTCGCCCTTGGGGCTGCTGCTTGTGACGGGCTGATCCGTTGCGACATAGAAGTCGCGCTGGCCGATGCCGGCCCCGGCGTTCGTGCAGGTCCCGACAGGTTGGCAAAGCCAGAGGTTGGCCAAGGCCGATTTCTTCTGGATGCTCAGCGCTGTGCTCGGACCGGCCCGCGCTGAGCCTGCGTTCGTAGGCAGCAGCATAACCAGCGTCGCCGCTGCTAGCCCAATCAATAAGCACCTTGCGTATTTCACCTTGTGTGGGTACTCCCTGCCGTCGCAGGAACAGAGCCCTTGAGAGGAGCCACCGGATGGCGGATGCTATCGTACCGTGTGCCTACCTGTCAAGCTCAAGATCCGACCTACCTTCCGCATCAGCTGACGCAGGCACGCTGCGGCGCTGCACGCACGCTATGACATCATCGTGCGCGGTGCGGATTGTCGAACTGGTCTCAGGCGGCGTCTGTTTCCGGCTCAACCAGATCGCGAATGCGCGGATTCACTTCCGCCAGGGCCTCTTTGAATGCACCCATGATCGGGCGCTGCCGTGTGCCCCGTGCGGGCGGATGGCGGTTCGGATCGTGCTGGTTCAAGACTAGGACAGAAGCGGAGAGTGCAGCAGCGCGCGCCTAAGGGAGGCGGGAACCTGATGCGTAGCAGGTTCCCAATGGGAAGACGCCGCGCCGCTGCGCTGACAAGAATACACGGCCAACGTGGCGGGAGTCGTCGCGAACGTGTGACAGTTCGGTGCGAGACGACTCATCCGCGCAATCTCCGGCGAACGACACGGGTGCAGCGCCTAGATCTCTCTTTGAATATAGGTACTGAGCCCGCTAACGTTCGAAGGAAGAGAGCGGGCGAAGGTGACTCCGCTATCATCCATCCTTCGCTCGCGACACTGTAAACATGCTGGCGCCTAGCAGGCGTTGCCGCTAGCCTTCTCACATTGCGGTCAGGAAGACTGCAGCTTCTAGAGGAGGGAAAGCGGTGACGAGAAGAAACTGGTTGTTGGGTGCCGCCACGGGAGCGATCCTGATCGGCTCTCTCATAGGCGTCGGCTGCAAGAGCAGCAGCAACTCGAACGCGAACGCGACGAAGACTGCCCAGAGCAAGGTAACGCCGAAAACGACGACGACCAGCTCGACCCCTAAAGCGACGAGCACGAAGGCGGCGGGCACAGCCACCAGCACGAAGGCGCCCGCGACGCCGTATTAGAGACGAGGTTCGCTAGTCGGCCGCGAACGTACCGAGCTGTCACTTGACAACGTGCCCGGTCCGGTCATCGAAGGTGAGGGTCTCAGGGTAATCGGGCGGGTGGTCAGGAACGCCTGGTGTCGCGAAGCTTGGCTTCGCAATCCAGTATCCGCATCTCACAACCCAGAGGCGGTCTTGGTTAACGTAGTTTGCTTCGTAGCAATGCAGCGATGTCATGCCGGAGGGGAAGGGCGTAGCGCTGATCTGCGTCAGCGTTAGTGAGGCCACGTCACGTCCGCCATATGCGGGCGCCGATGTAGCGTTCTCGCTCCCAGCGGCGTACCAGTGAAGGGTCGTGCGATCGAGAGCGAGGAAGCCCCCAACAATTCCAAGCGCGAGGACGGCTCCTGTGATCGCTGCTGTTAGTCTGCTTCGCGTCAAGGGCCGTCGCGGTTCCTTCCGTTGTGCGCTAGGTCTCAGCATACCAAACGCCCGCAACGAGCCGGAACCGGGCCGCACTATTGTAGGATCGTGTCGTTCGGGATGCCTTCTACAGTGCCGGCCGATCACCGCGCTTGGCTGAGCCCGCGACTTCGGCTGATAGCGCCAACGGCTGGCGTCCCTGATCAGCTTCGTGGCGGTGGCGAGGCGACGAGCGCTTCGCTGACTTCCCATAGCCGGCGGGCGACATCGGCATCGTGCGATATGACATTCGACTTCTGCTCGCGTCCGTTGGCGAAATACTTGCCCGTCACGCCTTCGACGGCAGGCGAGGACGCGAGGTAGATAGACGTCAGTGCTCCCTTCTCGGGCGTGAGCAGGAATGGCCGTCCGAGCGTGTGGAACAGGCGGAAGAGACCGCCGGCGAGGCCCGTGTTGTTCTGGCCGAATCCGGTGACCACAACGCCTGGATGCAGGCAGTTGGCTGTGACACCTCTGCCTTCGAGGCGCCGCGCCAACTCGTAGGTGAAGAGGATGTTGGCGAGCTTCGACTGCGCGTAGGCGCCCCAGCCGCCGTACGACCGCTGGCCCTGCAAGTCATCGAAGTTGATCGAAGCGCCCGTGTGCGCTCCCGCGCTCACATTGACGATGCGCGCCGGCGCGCTTGCCTTGATCGTATCCAGCAGCAGCTTCGTGGTGAGGAAGTAGCCCAAGTGGTTGACGCCAAACGTTGTCTCGAAACCGTCCTGCGTAAGCGTTCGGGCCGAGTTGTAGGCGCCCGCGTTGTTCACGAGCACGTGCAAGTGCCGGTGTCGCTGCTGGAACTCGCCTGCGAATTGCCGGATAGAGTCGAGCGAGGCGAAGTCCACCAGCATGAACTCGACCGCGTCGCTGGCGCTGCGGCGTTTGATGTCGACGAGTGCGCTTTCGCCCTTGGCGCGGTCGCGAGCGGTGATGACGACCGTCGCGCTGAGCCTGGCGAGCCCAATCGCGGTTTCTTTGCCGATGCCTTGGTTCGCGCCGGTGACGAGGCAAGTCTTGTCGGCCATGCGTTGATTGTCCATTCACGCACCTCCCCTCGATTCTTGATCTGAGCGGCCTCGAAACTACACGCTATGTAGTTCGATTAGCAGACGTTTGGTAGCGCATGCGGGATTCGACCGTCCGTCATATGGTAGTACGCCTAAGCCGTCGCCGTGCGCTGCTCGGCCAGCTGGGCAACAGCAACACCACCGACAGTCTACGGCTACTACTGGACGTCTAGCCCACCTGTAATCTCTAACGCGTGCTCGTGTTGCAATCTTTTGAGGGGGCCTGCTCGGTTCAAATCGCGGGGTGCCACCCAACACGATGGAAACATGGTGCGGTACCATTAGCGAGCGCAGGTGGCTCGGTGGGACCGGGACGGCAAACAGCTCCGCTCAATTCCGCCTCGACGCCATTGCGGCGGGAAGATCAACATAGCGAGTAGTACGTTTTCGCGGGCAGGTCATAGATGGTCGGAGCTGAACGAGCAACGGCATCAGTCGTCGGGGCGCCGGCCGGCTACTGGCAGCGCGAGGCGAGCCACTATCCGAAGCCGCTCACGCCGCTCGGCTCCAGCTTGTTCATCGAAGCGGCCCGCCAGTCGTTTCCGAAGGTCTTCGCAGAGTTCGGGCTGCTCGCGGAAGCGCTCGAACTCCGCGAGATCAATGGCTACGTGTATACGGCGATCAAGCCGTTTCGCGTCGGTGACCGCGCCGGCGGCCAGTTACCTCCGAAGTGGCTGTTGTGGCTCGTGTTGCGCCTTCACCCGGCGTTCCGGCGCCGCATCGCCGATAACAAGCGGGCGATGCGCGACCGACTCGACCTCAAGCTGCTCGACCGCTGGGATAACGAGTGGCGCCCGAGCGTCATAGCTGAGATTGCGCGCCTCCGTGCCATAGATCTGGTGTCGCTCTCGGACGATGCGCTCGCGCAGCATCTCGAAGATGTGCGCCGGTTTTTGTTCCACTCGTCCGATGTGCATTTCTACCTAACAGGCGGGAATGGCTTCCCGATCGCGCGCCTCGTGTGGTTCTGCCGCGATCGGCTCGGCCACGGCATCATGGACACGCTCAAGCTCATGTCCGGCCTCTCGGGCGCGTCGAGTGAACCC
>JBGQHA010000281.1:0-3903 GCA_041497735.1 Dehalococcoidia bacterium
AGCGCGACGGCGAGCGCGAACCAGACCTTGCGCGCGATGCTCTCCCGCAGCAGTACCGGCGAGGCAACGCCGACGATCAGCGGCTGCATCGCCATCAGCACGACCGCGCTCACGACTGACGTGCGCTGCAGCGCCGCGATCCAGAACGCGAAGTGCGCGGCGAGAAATGCGCCCGACAGCGCTAGCGGCCAGATCGATGCGCGGCTGATCGGCTCCGGCTTCCGCCGCTGCTGGTAGAGCGCGAGCGTGCCCATCGGCAACGCGGCGAGGATGAGCCGGTACGAAGCGATGACGAGCGCCGGCGCGTGTGCCTCCCGCACGAGGACCGCGGCCCAAGAGACGGCGGACACGCCGATGGCGAGCACGGCGTACGCTTGCCAGCGGGCTCCCTTCATGGCGCCATGCTATCGGAACGCCGGAGCGCTTGCACCGCCGAATTGTTATCCTCGATCGGATGCGCCCGCTAGCCCGCCGATCGTTCCTCGCCGTGGCGCTCTGCGCCAGCATGGCGATTGCCGTCGCCTGCGGCGGAGGCGGTAAGGCGAAGCCGACAGCGACGCCGACGGCGACCGCTACTGCCACGCCGACCCGTACGCCGACGCCGACCGCCACGTCGACCTCAACTCCCGAGCCGACGGCCACGCCGATACCGCCCTCGCCCACACCGCTGCCCGCGTACGCGGCGCAGGTGGTCCGGCGCGGCGACCCCGATCGCATGACCGTCGCGCTCACATTCGACGCTGGATCGGACCTCGGCTATAGCCAACAGATCCTCGATACGCTCAGCGCGAACGGTGTCGTCGCCGCATTCGGCATGACCGGGCAGTTCGCGGAGCGTTACCCGCAGGTCGTCGCGCGCATGATCGACGAGGGGCACATCCTCATCAACCATACGTACGACCACAGGTCGTTTACCGGCAACTCGACACACGCCGCGCCGCTCTCTCAGGCCGATCGCTGGGCGGAGCTCGATCGCACGGAGGCGATCATCCAGCAGCTCACCGGCGCCACGACGCTACCCTACTTCCGGCCGCCCTACGGCGACTACAACGGCTCGGTGAACGCCGACGTTGGCGCGCGCGGCTATCGTTACAACATCATGTGGTCAGTCGACTCGCAGGGCTGGATGGGGCACTCGGCGGATGAGATCGTGCGGCACTGTCTCGACAGCGCGGAGCCGGGCGCGATCTACATCTTTCACGTCGGGTCGGCGTCGCAGGACGGGCCGGCGCTGCAGCGCGTGATCGACGGCCTGCGCGCGGCGGGCTACAGCTTCGTGCCGCTTTCGGACTTCGCGCCGCGCTAGAAGGTCTGCCCTTCACCCCCACCCCTCTCCCCAAGGAGAGTCGGACTTTGCAGCGGCGCCCGGAAGTCCGCGATGGGCAGGGAAATGTGGTCGCCCGTTGCTGCGAGATTCCTCGCTGTCGTCCGCCTTAGGCGGACTAGCCGTTCGGAATGACGGAGGCACCTATAGTTAGCGCCCGTGGCCTTCTTGGCCGGGCGCCGGTTTTCGGAACAGCCCCTCCTGCGCCATTGTCGCGATGTGCAGGCCGTCGCGCGTGTAGATGTAGCGGAACGAGAGCGCGCGCGATGAGTTCGCAACAGGGCTCTGCGTCACGAAGAGCAGCCAGTCGTCCCAGCGCGCCGGACGGTGCAGCCAGATCGCGTGGTCCAGGCTCGCCGAGATGCGCCCGTCGAACTGGCCGTGCCGGCGCCAGACCGCGCTGAACGAGCCGCCGTCGCTCTCGCAGACGATCGCTGCCGTGTGGATCAGCTGATCGTCCGGCAGCGGTGAGCGCAGCTTCATCCACGCGACGTCCGAAGGGTCCTCCCCCGGCTCGGCCATGCGGTCCGGCGTCACCTCGCGCGCCTCGAACGGCCACATGGGTAACGAGTCGGGATCGATGCCGGGCGGCGGCTCCCAGTGCTGCGGTTCACATGCCTCGGGTGGCGGCACCTCTGGCATCGGGTCCGCGTGCTGGATGCCATCCTCCGGCCGCGCGAAGCTGAGCATCAGGTCGCAGATCACGTCGCCGTCCTGCAGCGCAGTGACGTGCCGGGCCGAGAACGTCCGGCCGTCGCGATCGATGGTGACCACATAGTCGATCGGCGACTCGTTGCTGCCGCCGCGCAGGAAGTAGGCGTGCAGCGAGTGCTGGCTCCGCTCCCGATCGACGGTACGCGCCGCCGCCATCGAGGCCTGCGCGAGCACCGTCCCGCCGAAGACACGCGGCCACGGCCCGCCGCCCGGCGCACCGCGAAAGCGCAGCGCATCGACCTGCTCGACCGTCAGCTCGTTGACGAAGCGCGCGACAGCCGCCTCGGGTGTCTTCGGTACGTCGTTCGTCATGACGCGAAGATCGGTGGCCGGCGCTGCGCCCACGGGCGCGCCTGCTCGAGCTGCGCCGCGAGGCGGAAGAGCGTCGCCTCGTCGCCGAAGCGCGCGACGAAGTGCGCGCCGATCGGCAGGCCCCGCTCGTTCCAGTAGAGCGGCACAGACATCGCCGGCTGGCCCCCGACGTTATAGACCGGCGTGTAGGGAACGAAGTCCCCCGCCCGGTCGTAGCCGTGCAACGGATCGTCGGGCGGCGAATCGAAGGTACCGAGCGGCGGAGGCGGCTCGCCCAGCGTGGGCGTGAGCAGGACGTCGTACGTCTGGAAGAAACCGGCGACGCCGCGCGCGATGATCTGGAACACCCCGAGCGCGAACAGGACGGCGGGCCCGGCGTATCCGCGCCCGCGCTGCGCGAGCGCCCAGGTGAGCGTCTCGAACTGGTCCTCCGTGGCCGGACGCCCGGCGAAGAGCACGGCGGCATCGATCTGCGCGGCGGTCGACACCGACCAGAGAGTCGTGAAGGCGGGCGTGAGCAGATCGCCGTTGATCGCGGGCGCTGCCTCCTCCACTTCGTGGCCAAGGCCGGCGCAGAGCTTCGCCGCGTCGTGGACGCCGGCGACGCAGTCCGGGTCGACGGGCGTGCCGTTGATCGTGGCCGCCGTGAACGCGATACGCAGCTTGCCGGGGTCGGCGCCGACTTCCTGGAGGTACGGCCGCGCTGGCCGGGGCGCGTCGAAGGGATCGCCCGGCTCGGCGCCCTGCGTCGCATCGAGCAGCGCAGCGCTGTCGCGCACCGAGCGCGTGAGCGCGTGCTCCACGGTAAGGCCAGTCGGCTCGACGGCGAGCGGGTTGCGGCCGCGCGTGGGCTTGAGGCCGAAGAGGCCGCAGCAGGATGCCGGGATGCGGATCGAGCCGCCACCGTCGTTGCCGTGCGCCGCGGGCACCATGCCGGAGGCGACCGCCGCGGCCGAGCCGCCGCTGGAGCCGCCGGGCGTGCGCGTCGTGTCCCAGGGGTTGCGCGTCGGGCCGAAGAGCGCGGGCTCCGTCGTCGGTACCAGGCCGAACTCCGGCGTGTTCGTTTTGCCCAGCACGATCAGCCCGGCTCGCTTATGGCGAGCGACGAGCTCGCTGTCGGCGGGGGCGACGTAGTCGCGCAGGAAGCGCGAGCCGGACGTCAGGCGCGCGCCACCGTACGCCGCAGTCAGGTCCTTGAGCAGGAACGGCACGCCCGTGAACGGGCCGTCGGGCAGCGGGCCGCAGGCGGCCGCGCGCGCGATGTCGTACATCGGCGTGACGACGGCGTTGATCTGCGGGTTCACGCGCTCGATGCGCGCGATCGCCGCCTCGACAAGCTCGATCGGCTTCACGTCCTTGCGCCGGACCAGCTCGGCCTGGGCAACGGCATCCATTGCTGCGAATTCGTCCATGTTTAGGCATCGTATCGCGATGCGTCAGACTGGGCCAACGCGCCCTCCATCCTTGGCCCTTGGCCCTTGGCCCCTGGCCCTTGTCCCTTGTCATTGCCCTTGGCCCCTGACCCCTGACCCTTCTACAATGCCTCCGCTGTG
>JBGQHA010000282.1:0-3901 GCA_041497735.1 Dehalococcoidia bacterium
CCACCTCGTCGAACGGCACGGGCGGCGGGGGGAACGGCAACAGCACGCCGGGCGACACCGGCAGCGCCCAGCCGACCGTACCGCGCATCACGGGAAACACGACCGCCTATCGCGTGGAGTTCACCGTGGCTTCTGACCCGAACCACCTCCAGCAACTGATTGAGTCGCGGGCGCGGCCGACAACGCATCTCACGATCACGGTCGGCAACGGACAGATCCTGATCGACGCTCCTCAGCCGTTCCTCAAAGTCACCGGCACAGTCGATGCTAGCGGCAATTTCACGGCGAACGGCAACGGCAAGGTCGACCCATACAGCGGCGTGGACGTGACGTTCACCGGCTCCATCACCGCCGCTGGCCAGATCACTGGGACCTACACCTACGGCTCGAACGGCGCCCTCCCCGGAGGGCAGCCCATCTCCTACAGCGTGACTGGAACGACCACGATACCGCGCACGCCCGGCGCCTAGGCCTAGGTCAGCCGCCAAGTCGAATTGCTCCCGTACCCTTCGTCTGATACCATCGGGCGCAACAAACCTGCACCCGCGGAACGACAGGAGGGAACCTGTGTCCGAACTCACAGCTGCGCCAACCTCCGTTAGCGAATCGCCGCAAGAGTGGCTGCGGCCAGCCATCGTCGAGGCCATCGGCCCATTCACTCTCGTGTTTGCCGGCGCCGGAGCGATCATCGCCACCGGCGGCAGCAACCTGGTCGCCATTGCGCTCGCGCACGGGCTGGCCATCGGACTGATGGTCGCCGCGGCGGGACACATCTCGGGCGGGGTCTACAACCCCGCGCTAACGGTCGGTCTGGTCCTGGCCCGCCGCCTGTCCCTGTCCAAGGGGGCCGTCTACATCGTCGCGCAGCTCATCGGCGCCGTCGTTGCCGCGCTGCTCCTCAAGTACCTGTTCCCTGCCGGGCCGCGCGAAGCCGTCCATCTGGGCACGCCGCTCATCACCGGCTTTTTCTCCACAACCGAAGGTCTCGTGTTCGAGATCGTCATGACCTTCTTCCTGATGTTCGCCGTCTTCGGCACGGCGATCGATCCGCGCGGCCCGCGCGCCATCGCTCCGCTGGTCATCGGTCTGATCATCACGATGGATATCTTCGTGGGTGGCGTCGCGACGGGAGCCGCCATGAACCCGTCGCGCGCGTTCGGGCCCGCCCTGGTCGATAACATGTGGACGGACCACTGGGTCTACTGGATCGGCCCGATTGTCGGCGCTGCGATCGCCGCGCTCCTGTACGAGTTCGTCTTGCTGCAACCCGAAGACACCAGCTCGTAGCGGCTTGCCGGTGCGATCTGCGGCTGCTACGCTTTCCAGCAGGCGATGAGGCTCGCCTGACACACAGTCGAACCGCCCGTGAGGGCTGATGGCCTCTACCTGATGGTAGAGGCCCTTTCTTATACGCGAAGATGTGGGAGCGATTGCTGCTGATTGCCGCCGGGGGAGCGCTGGGCGCGGTCCTCCGCTACGGCGTCGGTGGGTTCGTCACCGATCGACTCGGCCCAACGGTGCTCGATACCTTCATCGTGAACATCACCGGAGCGTTCGTGCTCGGCGTGTTTCTCGGTCTCACCGAGGGGCGCTGGCTCGCGCCGCCGCTCGCTCGCCCCGCCATCGCCATCGGCTTCCTGGGCGCGTATACCACGTTTTCCACGCTCGCGTTCGAGACGGTCGACCTCGCCGAGTCGGGTGCCATGTTCACGGCGTTCGTCAACATCGCGGGCAGCGCCTGCGCCGGCCTGGTCGCGGTGTATGCTGGACTTATCCTGGGAAGGAACGTGTAGCCATGAAGATCGAAGGCCCCGGCAAGCTGCTGCGCATCTTCATCGGCGAGTCCGACCGCTGGCACGGCCGCTCCCTCGCCGAGGCGATCGTCCTGATGCTCCGGGAGGAGGGGCTGGCCGGCGCCACGGTGATCCGCGGCATCGAGGGCTTTGGCGCGGACAGCCGCATCCATAGCGCGCACATCCTCCGCTTGTCCGAAGATCTTCCGATCATGATCGAGGTCATCGATCGCGAGGACCGTATTCAGAAGGTCTTGCCGAAACTCGATCAGATGGTGACCGAAGGCCTCGTCTGCCTCGTCGACGTTGACATCGTCATGTACCGGAACTCCAAGACCGACGGCGAAGCGGGCTAGCGCCCCGTCGAGCCGTGCCCTCCGCCTCCGCGCTCGCTCGGCGATAGCTGCGCGACCTCGATCAGCGATAGCTCCGCCAGCCGCGCGACGACCAGCTGCGCGATGCGGTCGCCGTGATGCAGGGTGTATTCCTGCCGCGAGCCGAACACCCACAGCGTCACGAGCACCTCGCCGCGGTAGTCGCTATCGATCGTACCGAACGAGCAGCCGATGCCCTTGAGTGAGAGCCCGGAGCGCGGCCGCACCTGCACGTCATAGCCCTGGGGAAACTCGATCGCGACGCCGGTGGGGACGCGCACGGGCTCGGGCCCGAGCACCAGGTCGCCATCCGGCAGACAGGCGTAGAGATCGAAGCCTGATGAGCCCTCCGTCGCGCGCGAGGGCAACGTCGCCTGCGGATGCAGGCGCTGCACCTTCAGCAACAGTGGTTCGGCCATGCCGCGACGATAGCAAAACCCCCGCGCCGTCTGCACGGGGGCACTCCTGCTCTCCGAAGGCCAGGCTTTAGCCTGGCGTCATCACGCCGGCGAGGCGACGGGTTCCTTCACCTCTTCGATCGCCCAGGCGCGCTGCTTCAGGATCTCGCGCGGCGGATCGATGTAGACGGCGCCCCAGCCGCACGCCTGCTCGCACAGGCGGCAGCCGGTGCACTTCTTCTCGATCAGCGTCGCCACGCCGAAGAAGTCGCCTTCCTTTTGCTTCTCCGTGTCGCCCAAGAAGAGCGCATCGAACGGGCAGATCTGGATGCACAGCTCGCAGCCGCTGCCGATGCAGTTGTCCTCGATGACGACCGCCTTCGGCCACTCCTTGCGCGCGAACGTCCGGCAGACATCGCCCGTGTCGTCCAGGATCGACTCGGGCGGGCACACGACGCCGCAGGCGCCACAATCGATACAGAGCTCAGGATCGATGACGTGCAGCTCGTTGCGGGTGCCGGAGATCGCCTCGGTCGGGCAGCGCTTCGTGCACGCCGTGCAGCCGATACAGGTGTCGATGATGGTGTAGGCCAAGCTAGAGCGCGCCTCCGATTGGATATCGACAGTGCTGGGTTAGTATATCGGCGCGTGAACTACCGGGCAAACCATATGGCTAGGGAAGGTGCCGAGAGTTACAGCTATCCTCCGGTGACCTAGCGTTCCAGAAGATCGACTCGAGGTCGCAGCCCACCAGTCGCGACCAGTATACGCCGCCCGGGCCGCTGTCAAGACGACCGCGCGCTACTTGCGGTACGAGACGAGGACGATGGCGGATGTCGCCATCCACAGCACGATGTCCATGATCAGCGGCCAGTCGCGCAGCAGCACTTCCTCCGGGCTGCCGCCCTCGTGTCGCTGGTGCACCAGGTACAGGTAACGCAGCAAGCCGTAGAACACGAAGGGGATCGTTAGCATC
The DNA here is from genome assembly GCA_041497735.1 of Dehalococcoidia bacterium. Classification (GTDB taxonomy): domain Bacteria; phylum Chloroflexota; class Dehalococcoidia; order DSTF01; family RBG-16-68-14; genus JBBDXS01. Next base: position 3,542 of record JBGQHA010000282.1, read on the forward strand.
ATCGCGTGGTTCTTCGGCAGCGTCTCCGCAGTGAAGGTGTACAGCCCGTACGCGATCAGCGTCGACGCCGTCACCAGCGACGCGATCTGATCGAGCAGCTCCGGCGAGTACTCCTCCAGGATCTTTCTGTGACTCGATGCGCCCGCTTCGAGCAGCGTCAGCTCCGCGCGTCGCTTGTGGATCACCAGGAAGAGCGCGCCGAGCGCCGTCACCACGTACAGCCACGGCGAGATCGGCACGTCGATCGCGAGCGCGCCCGTCATCGCGCGCAGCACGAAGCCCGCGCCGATCGCCATCATGTCGATGAGCACGATGTGCTTCAGCACGAACGTGTACGCCACCATGAGCGCGATGTAGCCG
>JBGQHA010000283.1:0-3860 GCA_041497735.1 Dehalococcoidia bacterium
CATGGTGATCTCCGCGCGCGCCGAAGAAGTCGGCGACAACATGGGTGAGCTCGACGCGACGATCGAGGGCGAGCCTGACAAGATCGCGTTCAACGGCCGCTACCTGCAGGACTTCCTGCAGGTCATCGACGGCGGCCGCGTCGTGCTGGAGATGAACGGCGCATCGCGCCAGGGCGTCCTCCGCCCCGTCGGCGACGAGCGCTTCGTCCACGTCCTCATGCCCATGGTGGTGCAGTGGTAGGGTAGTCTTGGCAGCGGTGGCGGCTCATGAAACCCAAGTCATCCGATCAAATCCTCGCGGAAATGCAGGCCGACGATGACGGTCTTTTCGCGCGCCCCATAAAGGTACACACTCTTGAGAAGCTGGCAACTCTCCACCTATATGTAGGAGGCTACGCGAGCGCCTGCGGCGGAAGAGGATACTACGTGGACGGAATGGCCGGGCCAGGACTGTGCAGAGTGTTAGGTGCGAAGCAGCCGCCCTTCTTCGTTCATGGATCTCCGGTCCTCGCTCTGAGGGCTAAGCCACAAATCCGAAGAGGAGTGTTTCTCGAGCAAAATCCTCGATCGGTAACTGCTCTTAGACAACGCTGCGAGCGCTTTGGAGCGAGGGCTGTAGTCCATCGAGGCGATGTCAATTCTGATCTGCTGAAGCTGGTTCGCTCGGAAGTTCCCGGTGGTGCGCCGTGCTTGTGTCTGCTAGATCCTGAGGGGCCAGAACTAAAGTGGCAGACCGTTCGAGCTTTGGCGACGATGTCCAACCGGCGCCGGAAGCTAGAACTACTAGTACTGTTTCCGCTGGACATGGCAATCTTGCGCCTAATGTCCATTTCGACAGAGATGAGTACAGAGAACATCGAGCGCATAGACGCAATGTTCGGAGATCACGGATGGTGGGATATCTACCAGTCACGTCGTCGCGGCCAAGTGAAGCCCAGCCTCGCTAAGAGAATGTATCTCGACATGTACACCAGCAATGTGCAGGAACTCGGATACCAAGTTCAGTCTAAGCGCATCATTGCGCCACGGAGGTGGGGCATCGGACGTCACGAAATGTATCACCTGGTCTTTGCGACCGCGCATCCAACAGGAGACAAGATAATGACAGGTGTCTTCAAGCGACCATTTGCCCTTGACTTTCCAGTTACTGGACAGAGGCCGCTTGAAATGTGAGGGGCATTCTATTCCACGTCCGTCCATCTAGTACTCTTCCAGCCCGCCCCTTGCCAACGCGGATTCCTGCTTCGCTGTAAACGCCCCATTGCTTGAAGAAGAAGGGAACCCGCTGCTCCTCGCATAGGCGTCTAATCTCGCGGGCCCATTCGGGCTTCATGCGCCGCGCCCGATGGCCGCTTTCGCCTCCCACGATCACCCAGCCGATACCGCGTAGATCGAGATCCAGAGGCCCCAGGAGTGGCTCGCATGATAGGAAGCGGACATGAGGGTCAACCCGTCGTAACGCATCGATGCGACACGTCCAGCGCTGGTTCTCTACCGACACGCCCATCCAAACGTTAGCTGGCCACCTGAGGCTCTGCCCTAGATCGGCGAGACGCTCGTGGCGCTTGGTCAGCACCTGAAACGTGTGCCAGCTCGCCTGCTCCATCACGGTGAAGACTTGGCGGATGTAGTCGTCGGGTACGTCTTCGTGAAAGAGATCGCTCATCGAGTTCACGAAGATCAGCCGTGATTGCTTCCAGGCGAGTGGCTGCTCGAGACGCTCGGGCCGGAGCTGCAGATCGAAGCCGCGCTCATACGGATGTCCCGCAACACCCCGGAACCTTTCGGCGAATGTCTCTGCGTAGCAGTGCGCGCAGCCCGGGCTCACTTTCGTGCATCCCGTCACCGGGTTCCAGGTCGCCTCTGTCCACTCGATGAGAGACCGATCGGACATCTCAGCCCTCCTCTGTGCCAAGAGTAGCATGATCAAGCTGAAGGGGGATGCTGAGCCGAGAGCTACATAGGGAAGCCCCACTACGGATCGCCGCTCGTACGGCCGAAACTGATCCAGCCTGTACATTCCCGCCTTGGCGGAAGGAGGCCTCCCGTGCGACGAATCCTGCTTCTCCTCGCGCCGCTCGCCATGCTGTCGTTCATCTGCAGCAGCAGCGGCACGTCCGATCTCAGTAAGCGCGACCTCAACGACAGCGAGCTCATCGCCATGGCTCTTCCGCGCGAGGAGCTCGGCTCAGCGTACAGCGCCTTCACCGCCGATAGCGATAACGGGCTCCAGACGCTGGAAGACCGCGTCACTGACGCGACGGACCAGGCAGACGAGCGCGCGGACCTGCAGCGGGCCGGGTTCGTCAAGGCGTACGACCAGAACTACGACAGCCCGGACGCCGCCTTCGGCGGCAGCGGCGGCGTCTTCCTCGTCGGCACTAGCGTCGACCTGTACGGCGACGCAGCCGGCGCCCTGGGCGACTGGAACGATCAGCTCACCAACGACTTCCCGGCCGAAGTAGGGAAGGCAGACGCCCAGGGCGCGACAGTCACCTCGTACGACACCTACACGACCCAGAACATCGCCGACAACGCGGCGGGCCTCGTGCTGCACATCGATACAGGGCAGGACTCCGGCGGGCTCAAGGTCACTGCGACGATCGCGTTCTTCCGCCGCGGACGCATCATCGCCGGCGTCGGCTTGATCCGCCTCGACGACAAGAACGTGCAGGACGAAGTCGTCTCGATCGCGCAGCAGCTCGACAAGCGCATCGTCGGCGTCCTGAAGGGCAAGATCCGGCCGCAGGGAGCGCCAACGGTCGAGCCGACGCCCGGCCCGCTCGGCACCCATTCGCCGACCGAAGCGCTCAACAGCTTCCGCGCCACGTACGAAACGTCGATCGAAGGCGACACGAGCTTCACGCTGCGCTCGGAAGGGTCCTACCAGTTCCCCGACCGGTTCACCTGTAGCATCAGCGGCCTCGTCGGCGGCGTCACGATGGGCAAGGATGACCTGGTCATCATCGGCAACCGCGCCTGGCTCGATACCGGCAACGGGATGAACGAAGTGGACCAGTTCGACCCGGCCGTCATGGAGGACGTTGGGATCTGTCCCGCCTCGGCGGTCTTCTGGACGAACTTCGCCGACTTCTCGGACTTCAGGGCCTTTCCCGGCAAGGGAGAAGTCGTCGGCGGCACGGTCGCCAAGCACTATGCTGTGGACGACTCGCTCCAGGCGGCGTCCGCGCTGGGCATCTCGATACCGGACTTCACCGGCGTGAAGATGAACGCCTTCGATATCTGGATCGCAGAGCAGGGCAACTGGCCGGTCGCGCTGCAGATGGACTTCTCCGGTGACACGCGGACGCTCAGCCAGGCGCTGGGCTTCCAAGGAGAGACATCGGGCGGCCAGGGGCGCTTCACGCTACACGTCGCGATCATTACGCCGAACGACCGGAATATCAACATCCAGCCGCCCGCGCCGCCGCACGCCTGAGCTCAAGCAGGTTTCTGGCCTAGCGTTGTCGGGTGGTCTTCGCGCGCCGGCCGCGGATCGTGAATGCGAGCGCGGCGCCGACCGCGCCCAGCAGCGCGCTGACGATCAGCGCCCAGATCATGCGCGGGTGCCACGTGAGGCCGATGAACTTGATCTCGACGTGCTGGAAGTTCGAGAGGAAGAACAGCAGCAGCACGCCGAACGCGATCATGACTCCTGCGATCTTGATCTGATCGAGAACGTCGCGCTCCTCGACGTGTTCTGCCGGCGTGGGCGTCGGGCGGGGTTCCTGCGACATCGTGCTCCTCCTGGTCGGCGCGTTTGGTGTATTATGCCTCGCCGCGGTCGACAATGCGATAGATCACTGAGCCCTGCGCGCAGAGCTTGCCCGCGGCGTCGGTCACGCGCACGTCGCTGTAGA
>JBGQHA010000284.1:0-3857 GCA_041497735.1 Dehalococcoidia bacterium
GAGAGAACCAGGCGGCGGCAGGAGCAGTTGTTGATGGCGGTGACCGTGCCGTCGGAATTCAAGTCCACTTCGGCGAGACCCACCCATTGTGTTTCCGGAGCGCAGGGACAATCAGGAGTGGGGCCCTGGCCATACGTCTTGAGGTCGGGCCTGGGATTTACGGGCGGGCAGGGGCACACGGTGAGCACGCCGATTTCGTAGCCGTCGCGCCAGCGCGAGTATTCGCAACGGGAATCGTCGCAGCCGCAGCCGTAGGGCTGCACGCGGACTGGGCGAGTCATCATTTCCTTGTAGCGAACTGCGATGTAGAGCTTCTGTGCGCCGTCCGTGGTAAAAACGTCGGTGCACCAGGGATCCACCGGTTCCACGCAGGCCTCGCCCGTGACTCCGGTGACGCCCGCGGTGCGCAAATCCACAGTGCGCTCGCAATCGAGAATGATCTCGTCGCCGCAGGGGCCGATGACGTAGCCGCGGCGAACAATGACGGTCCACGGGAGCGGCCCGCTTCCGTCGGGCGCGGGCGCGGGACACACGAGAACGCCGCAGACGACGCCCCATCCGTGCATCATGAGGTTGTGCCAGCGCATGCGAGCGCGGAAGTAGTCTTGCATCAAAGTCAGATCATCGGGCGTGATGATCTGCCTTGCGAAAAAGCGGGGCCGTAGCACCGTTTCAGTCGAGCAAGCGGTAGTGCCTCCGCAACACTGAGTCGTCGTTTTCATGGTTCTCTCCTTCGTTCTCATCAATAGTCGCTGCCGCCGCAGGGTGACGGCTCGCCGGATCCGCAGAGGCACAGCATCATCTGGAACAGCAGTGTGTTGGTCAGGACAACGGGCCGGATGGTGATGTCGATAGTCGGAGGCGTGTACGGTGCCGGGGCACCACCGGGCTGGGTGCCGGACGATCCGCTCGGGACCGGTGCGGGCGGGACCAAGATGTTGGCGAGCGGGATGCAACAGGACTCCGGGGACCTCGCGCAGGCCTTGGTGATGTAGCGGGCGAGAGCCGCGTAGTCGAGCGTACGGTTGCTGAAAACGCCCGAGAGATTGCACTTCGGTTGCGGCATCTTCACTTTTCCATCGCAGATCTCGAGCTTGTAACGCTCGCGGATCGAGCCGGAAGCGCACTGCGCGTCCGAATCGCAATCGCCACCGAAGGCGGGTTCGGGGTCGCTTTCGCATTCGTGGTAGCAGAGGCAGAGGTGGACCCACTTGCCATCGTCAGTAGCCGAAGGCGCGGGCGCAGGCGTAGGTGTAGGCGCAGGGGCAGGTGCCGGTGCCGGCGGTTTGATCCACGGATCGAGAGAGACAGGCGACGACGGCGCGGCGACGATGATTTCGCGGCCGCACCGATCAAGCGCCAGGCCGGGCTGGACGATGACGCTCTTGTTGTCCTGGCTGAGCGCCACGTCGAGCCCGCACACGACGCCGTAGCCGACAATGCGCTGGTTTAGGAGCCAGCGTTTCTCGTTCAAGTAGCACTGCTCGAGATCCAGATGAAAGACATCGAGCATTTTTCCGTAGAAATAGCGGTTGCGGACTGGGGTTTTAAGGTCTCCCCCATTGTGTGCGGTGCTTTGCATCGTATTCATCCTTCCTCCTCGAGCAAACCCAGAAATGCTCAACCAACGCGCGTCGTCACTCCGACGCGGCCATTGATTCCGATGGTGCCGGCAGGATCGCCGCCGAGCGCCGAGCCCTCGCCGAGGCGGCTGGGCGGTTCAGCCCCGCCGACAATTGTGTCGATCCCCACTCGCGCCTGGTAGCCCACGCGCATCCGCGGATCCACGACGCAGAGGCGATAGGCCGTGTGAGCGGGCATTTCATCAGCAATCACTGCGCGCAGGCGCGCTTCGGCGTCGGGACACATCAATGCGCTACGCGGCACAACAACGGCAAACCGCCAGGCCACGTCGCTAAACAGCGGGGCGCCGAAATCCTCGGCATCAATAAGTTGCGATTGATCAAGAACTGCCGTAGTTCCGACGATTGCGCCGTCGGGCTGCGAAGCGGCGAGAACGGTTGTCCAACCGAGTACCGAATCTTCGGTGAAACCTCCGCCCGTCTGGCCGACTGCGGGTTCCGAGGCACATGCGGCGCAACAGGCGTCTTCGGTGCCGGGAAGGCACCAGAGCGCCGCCTGGGTGATAGGTTCTTCGACAATGGCGTCAATCCCGGAGCGCAAACGGATGCTGTGCTCGAGTCCCTGCCGCGTGCCCCGCCGCCCGAACCAGGCAAAGGCCTCCGCGATGGTCTGACGCTGCTTGGCCTCAGACCAGGAATCATCGAGCGAGAGCCCCAGCCATCCCGCAAGCCAGCACAGAAAATTCGTCGGCGCGACGCGCGGGTCAAATAGGAGGCGAAGATCGCCGATCTCACTTTCCACGCCTTCAAAGAATCCCTGGAAGAGCGCGAGCAGGCGGGGTAGGAATTCCCCGCACGCTGTGTCGTTGCGATAGATGGCGGGGAGAAACGGCAGGTAGCCGTCCCGATCGAATTCCACGCGAAGGTTGCGGAGCTCGGGACTCGCTGTGCCGTCGCTGCGAAGCTCCGCGCCGACCCAGAGATAGCGCTTCTTCGCGATCGTGATGAATACGCCGGTCACGTCCGCTGAATCGCCGCGAAGCTGGCGCTGCCATCGCGGATCGGAAAAGAAGGTGCGAAGGGTTTGATCCTCGGTGACGGCGGGCTTATCACTTGGATCCGAGGAGGCATACGCAAAAACGTCGAGGTGCGCCCCGGAGGGCAGCGGTGCAAACTCGGCCAGCAGTTCGTGCCAGACGACATTACGGCCCAGATCGATGCGCTTGCTCCACACAGCGCCGAGAGGAACGTACCCTCCTGCAACACTGATTTGGAGCGGAACTAGATTTCCTCCGGGAGCGACGAAGAGCGCGCCGTGGTTATCGAGGGTCAAGGCGCGAACGGGGCCTTGGTATCCGCGGACTTCACCAACGAGAGCGGGTTTCCCGCTGGTGTCGTACTCCAGAATGCGCCGCTGGGAATTGTCGCCGAGAAACACAATCCCGGTGGCCGCCGCGCAGCCCATTGGCAGGATGCCCGGGTCTAGAACAATCGAGAGCGGATTTCCATTCGCGTCGGTCTCAAGTTTGCCGTCACCGCTGAAGAAGAAGATACGGCTTGCGCCGGGGTCCACGACGCAGAGGCGCAGTTCGCTGTCCTGCCCGGCCAGCGCAAGGTCGGAAGGCTTGACGAGTACGCCGGCCGCGGACATGGTGTCCCAAAACGAAGGGATCACATCGCCGGTGAATGAAAATTTCTGCACGCGCTGGTTGCCGTAGTCGAGCACGAAGACGTTTCCCCTCGCATCACTCGCGAGCGTCCAGGGAGTGTTGAATTCTCCGGGTGCTGAGCCGGGCCCTCCCGCGCCCCAGATTTCGACGAGTTGTTGCGAGCCGAGATCAAAAATTTGGACGCAATGATTTCCGCTGTCGACGACAAACAGCGCCGGGCGGTTCGACGGGACCAGCAAGCCACGCGGAGTGTGGAAGCGACCCGGCACATGGCCCGAGCCACCGAGGCAACGTACCAGGCCGACCGACGCATCGCAGGCAAGGCGCCGATAGATTTGATCGTGCTCAGGGTCGCTCCAGTACAAGTTGCCTTCGCGATCCACCGCTACTCCCGCAGGGCCGTCTGGGGCCGGCACCGACTGCAGGGCCGGCGGCTGGTCTCCCACAAGCTGTGCGAGCGAGGAAAGCCGAACTGAGCCGTCCGGCGTGCGAGTGAGACCCTGCGAAACGAAATTCGGCCAGTCACCGCCGCGGTTCAAGTGCAGAAAGTTGCGCTTCTCGCTCGGAGCCATGTCTCTATGCCTCAACTCCCATCCACACGACA
>JBGQHA010000285.1:0-3852 GCA_041497735.1 Dehalococcoidia bacterium
ACCCACGTCGACCTGGACGCGAACTACAACGCCGCCTGCAGCTACGACTTTGTCAACCGCGATACGGATCCCACCGACGACAACGGCCACGGCAGCCACGTCGCGGGTATCATCGCGGCGGAAGACAATGACACGGGTGTCGTTGGTATGGCGCCCAGCGCCACGCTCTGCGCGTACAAGGTGCTCGCCGCGAACGGGAGCGGCAGCTACGGCGACGTCATCGCCGCACTCGACCGTGCGCTCGCCGACGGCGTGCGCGTGGTTAACCTGAGCCTCGGCTCGACGACCGACTCCGGTAGCGCCGTCGCCCAAGCGTTCACCAACGCGTACAACGCCGGCCTCTCCATCGTCGTCGCCGCAGGGAACTCCGGCTCATGCGCCGGCACAAGCGACAGCGTGGGCTGGCCCGCCCGCTACGCGGAATCGATCGCCGTCGCCGCCACGGACAGCACAGACACACGGGCCTGCTTCTCCAGCACCGGCCCCAAAGTGGAGATCGCCGCGCCGGGCGTCGGTATCTACTCGTCGTACATCGGCAGCACGGCCGCGTACGCAACGCTCAGCGGCACATCCATGGCGACGCCGCACGTGACGGGGCTCGTCGCGGAACTGCTCGGCTGCAACCCGAGCCTCACCAACGTGCAGGTGCGTAGCATCATGGACTCCACCGCGAATGACCTCGATAACCCGCTTGTCGCCGGCGTGCTCGATGGCCGCGATACGTGGTATGGATACGGCTTGATCCAGGCTCCCGCAGCGGCCGCTTCCGCCTGCAGCGGTTCGCCGACGGCGACGCCGACGTTCATAGCCGCGACCGCCACCGCGACCCGCACGTCGACTCCGGTGGCCTCGGTTACCGCCACCGCGACGCGCACATTCACGCCGACGTTTACGCCTACCAACACCAGCACCCAAAGTCCGACAGCCACCTTCCCGTCCCAGGGCTCGACCTCTACCTTCACGCCCACGGCTTCGTTCACGCCGACGGCCACGCGCACGTTCACGCCGACGGCGTCCTTCACGCCGACGGCCACACGCACGTTCACACCAACAGCTACTCTCACGTCGACCGCCACGCGCACCTCAACGCCGGTTCCGCCGACAGCTTCGTTCACGCCGTCCGCCACGCGCACCTCAACGCCGGTTCCGCCGACGGCGTCCTTCACCTCGACCGCCACCCGCACGTCGACGCCGGTTCCGCCGACCGCTTCGTTCACGCCGACCGCCACCCGCACGTCGACGCCGGTTCCGCCGACGGCGTCCTTCACCTCGACCGCCACCCGCACGTCGACGCCGGTTCCGCCGACGGCGTCCTTCACACCGACGGCCACGCGCACGTTCACGCCGGTACCGGCGACGGCCACGCGTACACCGACAGCAACGTCCACGCCACTCGCCTCGACAGCGACACGGACGCCAACGTCCACGTTTACGCCGACCCGCACCTCGACGCCGGTTCCGCCGACCGCTTCGTTCACGCCGACCGCCACGCGCACGTTCACACCAACAGCTACTCTCACGCCGACCGCCACGCGCACGTCGACGCCGGTTCCGCCGACGGCGTCCTTCACACCGACGGCCACGCGCACGTTCACGCCGGTACCGCCGACGGCCACGCGTACACCGACAGCAACGTCCACGCCACTCGCCTCGACAGCGACACGGACGCCAACGTCCACGTTTACGCCGACCCGCACCTCGACGCCGACGTTGACGCCAACCGCAACGATGACGCGGACGCCAACCCCGACGCTGACACCGACCCGCACCGCCACACCGACGGCATCGGCGACGCCGACGGCGCAGCCTGTGCAGCTTTACCTCTCGCTGGCCGATGACCAGACCTTCGGTGGCTTGAGCGTCGCGAACGAGGACATTGTGTCGTGGAACGGCTCGAGCGCGGCCATAGTCTTCGACGGCGGTGACGTCGGGCTTTCCGCGCTGGCGCTGGATGCCTTCGACATCATCAGCCCGAACGAGATCCTCCTTTCGTTCACCACTGCGGCGGTCGTGCCCGACCTCGGCCAGGTCGACGGCGCGGACATTGTCGAGTTCACCGCTACCTCGCTCGGCGACACGACCGCCGGCACGTTCTCCATGTACCTCGACGGCAGCGACGTTGGCCTGACCGGCACCAGCGCGAACATCGATGCCGTCCACCAGCTGCCGAACGGCCACCTGCTCATCTCGACGGTGGGTAACTTCAGCGTGGGCGGCGTGAGCGGCGGCGGGGAAGACATCTTCGAGTTCATCCCGTCATCCCTCGGCGCCGATACGGCCGGCACAGCCGCGAAGTACTTCAACGGCAGTAACGTGGGGCTGAGCTCGCGCGGCGGCCTCATCGATGGGGTGGCGGTAGACGCTGCGGGCCAGCTCTACCTCTCGACGTCGTCCAGCTTCAGCGTGTCCGGCCTTTCCGGCGCGGACGAAGACGTGTTTCTCTTCACGCCAACGTCCCTAGGCGCCACGACGGCGGGTGCATTCGCCTCCCCGCTCTTCTTCGACGGCAGCCTCTACGGCCTCAGCGCCAACAACGTCACCGACTTCGACCTGCCGTAACAAATCCGCCGTCGGGACGACCCGATGTGCCGCCCTCCTCCGCCCCTCTGCTACCATGGCCGCGCCGGTCATGACCCACCCGCCTGCTCCCACGCAACGCGTCTCCGCCATCCCCTTCCCCGATCGCTACGAATTGCCCGCAAGGCCCGATGGCGCGCCGACCGCGACGCAGGACGCGTATCGCCAGACAACGTTTCTCCTCGGCGATGACTTACGGCTGTTCGAAGAAGGGATGAACCTGCAGCTCCGCATCGTACGGGATGCTTCGCCGTCGAGCTTCCGCAAGCATCCGTACGCGGCGCTGATGGGGCTCTGGTCGCGCACATACTTCGCGCTCGCCGACGCTTGCCTGCTCGCGACGCGCGGTTCGTACGCCTCGTGCCCGGTCCTCGCGCGATCGGCGTGCGAGTACATCGCCGCGCAGCACGCGCTGCAGGCCGGCGAGATACCGCAGTTCCTCGAATGGCTCGCCGCAGGCCTGCGGCCGAACGAACGCCATCGCGCGGTCGAATTCGGGCTGGGACGCTACTTCGCGGGCGAGGTGCTCGCGAGCGACGAACGCCTGCGCCGCGTCTACCGCCCGTCGAGCGAACTCGGCCGCCCGAACTTCGGCGCCACGCTGCTCGCAGTCGGGCCCGAGTCGAACAACCTACGGCTCGCGCTTACCTTCGCCGACACCAGTTTCCACCTCGGCTGGGCGGAGCTCACGTTGGGCTGGCTGCTCGCGCTCAGCGAACGGCAGCTCGCCGTCGCCGTGCACGCGGGAGGCATCTTCCCGATCCACGACGACGTCCACCACGCCTGCGCGGACTACGCCCGCCGCGTCGAGGCCGCCCTCACGCGCTCCGACCGCTGCTCTATCGAAGAAGTCGAGGAGGACAACTCGCGCCGCTACCTCATACACAACTTCCGCCGCGCCCCCTCCGGCGCACCGAAGCGGGTGCTGTTGTAACCTCGGCCCTTGGCCCTTGGCCCTTGGCCCCTGTATAGTGCGTTCCGCGTCATGAGAAGCTGCGCCTCGCCACGGGATCAGACCCTTCGCTTCGCTCAGGGTGACAAAGGATGACCGACTCCGCCCTCTCCGATCTGCGCGTCATCGAGCTCGCCCAGGGCATCGCCGGGCCGTACTGCGGCAAGCTCTTCGCCGACCTCGGCGCCGACGTGATCAAGATCGAGCCGCCGGAGGGCGATAGATCGCGCCGTTACGGCCCCTTCCCCGGTGATGAGCCCCACACCGAGAAGAGCGGCCTCTACCTGCACCTGAACACCGGCAAGAAGAGCGTCTCGCTCGAT
>JBGQHA010000286.1:0-3840 GCA_041497735.1 Dehalococcoidia bacterium
GACCTCGACTACGTGCCGAACAAAGCGCGGGCGCACGAGGTCGATGCCGTCCTGTCGAACTCGTTCGGGCTGGGCGGCCAGAACGCGTCGATCGTGTTCCGGCGATACAAGGAGTAGCTGCCCATGCGAAGAGTCGCCCTGCTCACCGTTCCTTTGGCCGCGCTCGTTATCGGAGTCATCGCACTGAGCGCCCAGCCCTCTTCGGCTGGAACCCCGCCGTCGGCCGGCAGCGACAATGTAGGCGTGAGCGCGGACGTATCGATCGTAAGCCGGCTAGGGAGCGAGACCATTCACCTCACAGGCACGGCGACGATCACGCATGCCGACGCCTACGAGGATTCCGGTCATGAGGTCTTCGATACGGAGATTACGGCACTTAGTCTCACGGGCACGAGCGTCACGGGTCCCGTCACCATCACACAGAGCGCGTCTCCGAACTCTACGGGCCAGGTCCGCGGAACGGATCCAGCTCCGTCGCAGTTTCCAGCGTCCAGTTTCTTCGATGCCTTCGTCGACATCAGCATCCCTGGCAGTCCCAATACGCCCGTTACGCTGCATAACGATAAAGGGTTCCATCTGGTCTCCGCGCAGAGCGTCAACTCATGGCCGCCATACGGCGTGGTCTACAACCTGACGCTACCGTCCAGCACTCCCAGTCCGACCCCGACAGGCCCGCACCCGACCGATCCTCCGGGCACGCCGCCGTGCACCAACGAAGGAATCCGGCTACAGCCGGAGCTTCCCGCAGAGATCTGTGTGACCGGCCTAACCGTTGTACTTAGCAACGGCCCAGCTCCAACGGTGACCAACACCACGTCGCCCACAGCGACGCGGACACGCACGCGGACGCCGACGCCGAACGGCTCGGAAACGGCCACGGCAACGCGCACTCCAACTGCGACGTGGACACCGTTCACGCCGCCGCCGTCCTGGACGCGCATACCTACCGAGACGCCGACCTGGACCGTCACGCCTACGCCCACGCGCAACGGCGACGGCAACTGTAGCGGCGCCGTCGACCCTGTGGATGCGGAGCTCGATCTGCAGCTTGACGCCGGGCTGATCGGCGGGCTGCCCTGCCAGAGTGTTGCGGACGTGAACGGAGACGGGAGCGTGGACGCGCTCGATGCCGAGCTGGTGCTGCAGTTCGTCGCCGGCCTGGTGTCACATTTGCCCGTCTAGCTCGGGCCCGAGTTCTACTTGACTCCGGCGTTATGGCAGCGTAGGCTTAGGGGCGCGTCTCTGCTTCGAGGCGCGCGTGGGCAGTTGGGGGAGGAAAGGAGCGCTCTTTCAGCGTGACTTCGCGCAGGCTGCTTCCCCTGACGCTGGCGGTACTCGCTCTCGTCATCGCCCTCGTACTCTCCGGTCTTCTCATAGTGCATCCCGCGGCCCGTGCGCTGCCGCCGGCCGGAACGGACTACGTCTACGCCACGGCCGACGTGCTGATCAAGAGCCGGATCGGCACCGAGACCGTTCATCTGGAGGGTACGGCGACCATCCTCCGTCAGGACCTGCATCTGGAGAGCGGCGTTCAGGTCGTCGACGACCAGATCACGTCGCTGAGCCTGGCCGGCAATCCGCCGGAAGGCCACGTCACGGTGAACCAGAGCTTCGACCTGTCCACCACGGGGGAGATCCGCAGCCAGCACGCCGCGCAGGAGTACCCAGCCGACGCGTCCTTTGACGCTTATCTGGAGGTCCATCCGCCCACGGCCGGCGCTCAGGTCGCGTCGGTGCTCCACAACCAGACAGCAATCCACCTCGCGAATGCCGCAAACATCACCACGTGGCCGCCGTACGGCGTCGACTTCACCGCCGACCCGACGGAAACCGGCACACACTGCAGCCCTTCAGCCAGTCCGCCCGGGCCGGGTGGCATCGCGCTCTTCCCGCCGCCGGATTACCCAACGCCCCAGCCGGGCCAGATCTCCGGCGATCCACTCCAGATCTGCATCATCCATGTCACCATCACGCTGAGCGTGCCGCCGACGCCGACGCCGACCCTGACGCTCACGCCAACGGTGACACCCTGTGTGCCCACCTGCACACCGACGCCCACGCCGACCGGCCCGCCGCCGACGGCGACGCGAACGCCATTCCCCACGCCGACGCCGACGCGCACGCCGGGGCCGTTCCCGCCTGGCGACACGACGTTCTCGGTCGGCCGCGGCGGACCGTCGGGCCTGCATCCCGCCGACCTGATCGCGCGCGGGGCAAGCACGGCGCCCATCCCAGTCAGCGGCAACGACCTATTCGCCCAGGCGTATGAGATCAACGCCTTGCCGTTCATCGGGAGCCAGAGCATGCTGGCGATGTCGGTCGAGACGGGAGAGCCGACTATGCCTCTCGCACCGACGGCGACGCCGTGCGTGCCTACCTGTACGCCCACACCCACGCCGGTTGGCACGCCGACCCCGGACTACTGCATCGGTACGTCGCCGCACACGAAGGGCGCGACGAGCTGGTACAAATTCACCGCCCACTCGAACGGCACGGTGGACGTCGACACCAGCGGCAGCAGCTACGATACGGTCCTCTCCGTCTACACGGGCAGCGCGCTCAACGCGCTCACCATGGCCGGCTGCGACGATGACAGCGGCACCGGCCTCACCTCGTTCGTCAGTTTCACGGCCACGTCCGGCACGGCCTACTACGTGCAGGCGGGTGGCTTCAGCAGCGCGACCGGCGACCTGCGCATCACCATCTCGATGGCCGGAAGCAGCGGCGCGAGCGTTGTCGGCGTCCATACCGCCGTCTCGTGCGCGAACCTCGGTCTCACCGCCGCGGGCTGCAGCTCGACGGGCACGCAGGACGATCTCGATGCGCTCTCCTTCGGCCACGACTTTGCGTCGGGCAACTCCCCGTTCCAGTTCTCCGTGGCACCCGGGAGCGCCGGCCTGGCGGGTAGCGCCGTCGCGGCGCAGGCCGCCTGTTCGCCGCCGGAGCCGCAGGCCGATATGTTCTCGAGCGAGCGCGACGGCACGAACGCGCTCATCCTCGACGGCGACGGCGCGGCGAACGGCTGCCCGATCGCCACGCCCGCGAACTTGATCGAGCGGCCCAACTCGGACAACCTGAACGCCTCGAGCGGCCAGCCCCCGGACCTGATCGACACCGACAACGACGGCCAGCTCGATCTGCCGGTGTACTTCTCGCTGTCGGCCGGCTCGCCGTCGCTGGCGACGTACAGCCGCGGCCCAGCAGACATCCTCTGGACGACGGGCTTTTCGCCAGGCGTGTACGCCTCGGCCGGGGCGCTCGGCCTCCAGGCCGCCGATGATATCGATGCGCTCTGCGTCACCCACCCCGGCGCGGGCCAGGTGTACGACGCGACGCACGACAAGGTGCTCTTCTCGCTGGCGCCCGGCTCGCCGACGCTCGCGAGCCTCGGCGCAAGCGCGGCGGACATCCTCGCGCCCGGCCCCAAGGTCGCCGTACACGCGTGGGAGCTCGGGCTCAATGCGAGCGATAACGTGGACGCGCTCAACTGCGCAGCCCAGACCGCCCCACCGACGGTGATCATCCCAACCGGCAGCTTCTACTTCTGCAACCTTTCGTATCAGGGCGGCGTTTGTGACACCGTCGTCCACGCCGGAGACACGGTGACGTGGAACTTCCTCGAAGGCGAGCACACCACAACGGAGTGCGGCGCCTCCTGTGACAACGCCGTGCCGTCCACGGAGGCGCTCTGGGATTCGGGTGTGGTCATTCCTGGCCACTCCTACTCGCGACTCTTCACAACACCGGGAACGTATCTCTACTACTGCCAGATCCACCCCACCGTCCAGCGCGGGCGGATCATCGTGCAGCCGGCGGGCGGGCCGACGGCGACACCGACGC
>JBGQHA010000287.1:0-3832 GCA_041497735.1 Dehalococcoidia bacterium
CCTGGGGGCCAGCGGCGCCGCCGAGACCGTCATCTGCGCCCTGGCGCTCAGAGACGGCTTCCTGCCGCCCACGGCCGGCCTCCGGCAGCCTATCGCTGGCTACGAGGGTTTCGACTTCATCCCCAACTCGGCGAGGGGAGGGGTGCGCCCCCGCTATATCGCTTCGAACGCCTTCGCCTTCGGGGGCAACAATGTGGTCCTCATCCTGGCCAGCCCCGATGACGCGGCGACCGAATCTGGCTCGCAGCCATAGACCATAACAGCGCCGGTTCAGTATAATTGGGCCCAATGAAGGGAAATCTCCTCGGCCGGTCCGCTAAGCTGGCGGCGCTCGTATCGGCTCCGGCACTCCTCGTCTTCGCCCTCGTCGCTATCGCGAACGCCCAGACGCCAGGTGAAGGCATCACGCCGGCCGGCACTCCCATCACGGTGGGCCCGCCGTCGACGGCTCAGCCAACGCCGGCCGCGTCGGCAACAGGCGGGCCGACGGCGACGCCCGACCTTAGCATCAAGACCGTCGTCCGGATCGAGGTGGACCCCCAGACTGCACCCATCGAGAGGGGTACTCAGTTCGAGGCCCGTGTGATGGTCGATAACGTCGATCACCTCGCCGGCTTCCAGTTCTCCATCAGCTATGACCCGAAGCGCCTGGAGGCGGTGAAGGCAAGTGGCGCTGCGAACACGCCTGGGGTCACGCCCGTACTGAGCATACCGGGCAATGCTGTTGACGGTCGTGGTCTGGGTGCCTTCCTATCGACCAGCGCTCGCGCTGGTGGCCTCTTCTGCTCTGGTCCCGCCGACCAAGACGGCAAGGTCAGCGCCACGTGCGTGACGAACGATTCGCCCGTCTGCTTGGGCGGCCCGGCCGGGCCATCCGGCTCCGGCCTGCTTGGTGCGGTGACGTTCAAGTCCAAGGGTGGTGGCCTCACGACGCTGACGCTCGCCAAGAGCGAGCTCGTTCAGGATGACGTCCAGCCTCCATGCGACCCCAACGACCCGAACTTCCAGGTCTCATTGATACCCAACCGGCAGCAGAATGCCGACGTGAACCTAGGCGCCGACACCGGCGGCGGCTCGAACACGATGCTCATCGTCATCGTTATCGTTGTGCTCGTTATCGCGGTGGGCGCGGGCGGCGGCGGGTTCCTTTGGTATCGCAACCGCCAGTCAGGCGCAGGGCTATAACCGCTCGTTTGTTCTGAAGACGCGCCGGAATCCTTTCTCGACTCATCCCTTCTTCTATTGACACCTTTGCCTAACTTGTGGTTAAATAGGCGAGACTGGTGGTCTGGCGCTGAGCACCCCCGCTTACGCAGCGCTGCACCATTTCCCCCGCTAAGTGATCGCGGCGCTGCCCGCCCCGGAGCAGTGCTTGGTGTTCGCACATCGAAAGGATGGCGAGCTTGGCTCGTGCCGATCGACTGAGGCCGCGCGGCGGATCGCATCTGCGCTGGCCCCGCTATCTCCTTTCTGCGACGGCCCTGATCGCCCTTGTCGTTGCCCTCGCCGCGATGGGCACGTTCCGCATGCTGTCTACCGCCCACGCCTCGTGCTCCGGCGACACCGGGCCGGAGGTCGTGACAGACCAGAGCGAGTACCTCGGCGGCGAGATCGCGCACATCACAGGCTGTGGATTCGAGTCTTACGAGTCCCAGACGCTGACACTGAGCATTACCGCGCCTGACACGACCGTCTTCACCGACTCTGTGGTGATCGCCGGCGGCGGCTTTACCTACGACTACGTTGTACCGGCGCAGCAGGGCCAGTTCGATCTGCAGGTCCTGAGCGGCACGAACGTTCTCGCGTCCACGAAGTTCTTCGACGACCACCATGTCGATCCGGACTCGCTCACGTTCATCGCGATCGCTGGCGGGTCCAACCCTGCCTCTCAGACCTTCCAGTTCATCGGCCCAAGCACGTGTGGCGGGGGTACGATCACCGATAACCAGTCGTGGATCACGACAAACCCGACGGGATCGTTCACATCAGGCGCCTATACGACGGATGGGTCCGGAGCCAAGCACCTCTCGGTGAGCGTTTCGATCAGCAGCGGGGCGCTCGCCCTCGGTACCTACACGGGCACGATCACGGTGGCGGCGTCCGGGACGAACTGCAGCTCCTCGCGCAGCGTGGCGATTACGCTGCGCGTCATCCAGGCCAACCCGCCGCTCGCTTCATCCTGCGGTCTCGACATCGTCCTTGTGATCGACAGCTCCGGCAGCATCGACAGCACGGAGCTCTCGCAAATGAAGAGCGCGTTCAACACATTTGTCGACACGTTCCTGCCGGGCACGCCGACGGAGTTCGCGGTGGTCGAGTTCGATACCACGTCAAGCATCAGGCAGACCTTTACGTCGAACACGACGTCGCTACACAGCGCCATTAACGCCGCGGCCAGCGGCGGCTCGACGAACTGGGATGACGCCCTCTTCGATGCGAACAGCCTGCTGCCGAGCCGCGCCGACAAGCCCGATCTCGTGGTGTTCGCTTCGGACGGCAATCCAAACTACCGAGGCGGCAACACCTTCCCCGGCCACAGCACGACGGCGCAGAGCGCGACGGAGTCGAACGCGATGGACTGGGCGCTCGACGAGTCCAACGCGATTAAGTCGGCCGGCGCACGCATCGTTACCTTCGGCATCGGCGACCAGCTGAACACGTACAACCTGTCGGCCATCTCGGGCACCACGATCAGCCCGCCTGCGCCCGCCGATGCGAGCGCCGACGTGATCACGACGAACTTCGCGGCGCTGGAGAAGACGCTCCACAGTCTGGCGATCAACCTGTGCGGCGGCTCGATCACAGTGCACAAGGTGATCGACCAGGACGGCAACACGGGGACGACCGGCGACCAAACGAACGGCGCCGGCTGGTCGTTCAACACCAACGTGGATTCGCCGGACTCGTCGACGCCGGCTTCTGGGTCGACGGACAGCGGCGGGATGCTCAACTTCCACATCAACCTCGGGGTCGACAACGCCGCGACGGTGGATGTGCTCGAGACGCTGCAATCTGGCTACAGCTTCATCTCCTCCAGCTGTGTGAAGCAGGGGAAGGTGTCGGTCGGCACGCCCGCTTCGCTTGTTGTGAACAACATCCCGGTGGGCTCGCAGGACATCATCTCGTGCACCTTCTACAACAAACCTGACCCAACGGCGACGCCCAGTCCGACGAAGACCAAGACATCGACGCCCACCAACACGTTCACGCCCACCGCGACGAATACCTTCACGTCGACGGCGACCAACACGTTCACGCCGACGAAGACCAATACGTTTACGCCTACAGCGACGAATACCTTCACGCCGACAGCCACGAACACGTTCACGCCGACGGCGACGAACACCTTCACAGCGACGCCGACCAACACATTCACCCCGACGAAGACCAACACCTTTACGCCGACCGCGACCAACACCTTTACGCCGACCGCGACCAACACCTTCACCCCGACGGCCACGAATACGTTCACGCCCACGGCCACGAACACGTTCACGCCGACGGCGACGAGCACGTTCACGCCGACGGCGACGAACACCTTTACGCCGACCGCGACCAACACCTTCACGCCCACGGCGACGAACACCTTCACGCCGACCGCCACCAACACCTTTACGCCGACGGCGACCAATACCTTCACGCCCACGGCGACCAATACCTTCACGCCGACAGCCACGAACACGTTCACCCCGACCGCCACCAACACCTTTACGCCAACAGCGACGAATACCTTCACGCCAACAGCGACGAATACCTTCACGCCGACGGCGACCAACACGTTCACGCCAACAGCGACCAACACCTTCACGCCGACGTCCACCAACACGTTCAC
>JBGQHA010000288.1:0-3807 GCA_041497735.1 Dehalococcoidia bacterium
CGACATCGTCGACAAGGCGATGACCGCAACGGGCGGATCGGCCTACCTGAGCAAGAGTCCTTTTTCTCGCCTCTACCGCGATGTGCGCGCCGGCCCATTCATGCAGCCCTTCGCGCCGTACGAGGCGCTCGAGTACATCGGTAAGGTCACCCTCGGGATCGCCCCGCAGCTCGATCGCTAGCCATGATCCACGTCCGGATGTACAACCTCCTCGCCGAACGCTCGATCTCGGGCCAGGACAGCTATGACCTCCCCTTCGAAGACGGCCTGCTGCCGATCGACATCATCCACCGCGAAGGCTTCCGGGGTGAAGAGGCGGAGGCGATCGTCGTGCTGGTCAACGAAGAGCAGGCCACACGCCAGACGCCCCTCTCCGACGGCGACCGCGTCGAGTTCATGATCAACATGGTGGGCGGGTAGGGCGAAAGGCCCCCTTAAACACGAAGAGGCGGTTCGGGGAGAACCGCCTCTGTGCTAGTTCCGTGGTTAGCGCGGGGACATGACTGGTGGCCTAGCGACTATCCCACGGTAGGAGGTCAAGTTCAGTATCGCGCAGGGGTATTGTCGGCCTGTGAGGACAGATTCAAAAAAGTGTTAAATCTGGCTCGCGCACGAGTCTAGCGGCTGAATTAGTCCTCGTCGTCGTCCGCTCCGGCCGTCACGGGCATCCCCATGCGCACCATCCGGCTCGCGCCGCCGCTCTCCGGCGGGCCCACGACGCCCTGCTCCTCCAGCACGTCCATCAGCCGCGCCGCCCGAGGGTAGCCGATGCGCAAGCGGCGCTGGAGCATAGAGGTGCTGATCCGTTGGTGCTCGCGCGCAAGATCAATCGCCTTCGCCAGCAGCTCGTCGCCCTCACTCGCCACCTCCGCGGTGCGTAGCTTCTCCTGCGCCTCTTCCAGCAGGTGGTCGTACATATCGCGCTCGACCTCCTGAAAGCGGTCCTGGGTCCAGAAGGCCATCAGCCGCTCGATCTCCTGGTCCGAGACGTACACACCCTGCAGCCGGCGCGGCTTCGCAGCGTCCGTTGGCAGGTAGAGCATGTCGCCGCGGCCGAGCAGCTTCTCCGCGCCCGCAGTATCGAGGATGGTTCGGGAGTCCACCTGCGAGCTCATCGCGAACGCGATGCGCGTCGGGAAGTTCGCCTTGATGAGGCCGGTCACGACGTCGACCGACGGCCGCTGGGTCGCGATGATCAGGTGGATGCCCGTCGCGCGCGAGAGCTGCGCCAGGCGGCAGACCTGCTTCTCTACCTCGTACGGCGCCGCCATCATCAGGTCCGCGAGCTCATCGATGATCACCACCCAGTAAGGCAGCTGCTGCTGGCAGCGCGGGTGTTTGTTGTAGCCCTCGATGTTGCGCACCGCCAGCGTCGCGAAGCGGCGGTAGCGCGTCTCCATCTCGTGGATCACGGCCTGGAGTGTACCGACGACCTTGTCCATGTCGATCACGATCGACGAGAAGGCGAGGTGGGGGATCTCGCTGAACGCCGCAAGCTCGACACGCTTCGGGTCGATCATCACGAAGCGCACCTCCTCCGGCGAGGCGTGCATCAGGATGCAGGCGATAATCGAGTTGATCGCCACGCTCTTGCCCGAGCCGGTCGCTCCCGCGATGAGCAGGTGCGGCATCTTCGTCAGGTCGGCCACCACCGCCTCGCCGGCTACGCTCTGGCCGAGCGCCAGCGTGAGCCTCGAACGCAACGCGAGCCGCCGGAACTGGGCGGACTCGATCACGCTCCGCAGCGTGACCAGCGCGGCAGAAGTGTTCGGCACCTCGATTCCCACGAAGGGTTTGCCAGGCACGGGCGACTCGATTCGCAGTGACGGCGCCGCGAGCGCCAATGCCATGTCATTGGCGAGCGCTGTGATCTGGTTCACCCGGATGCGCGTCCGCGAGACCTCTTCGGTCGACATTTTGGGCTGGCCTCTGCGATCGAGGATGGGCCGCCCCGTCGGGTCGCGTTCCGCCACCTGTCGCGTTCGCACCTCCCAGCCCGGCTCGATGCCGAACTGGGTGACGGTGGGCCCTTCGTTCACCTGCACGACCCGCGCGTCCACTCCGTACGACGCCAGCGTCTCCTCGATGAGGCGCGCACGCGCGCCGTTGTCAGGCTGGCCTTCCTGCGGGGCCACGTTCTTCAAGATGTCGAGCGGCGGCAGCTGCCAGCCGTCGTGCGCCTTGCGCCGCGCGCCCGAATCGATTGGCGCCAGGTCTTCTTCGCCTTCGCCGTCTCCGTTTAGGGGGAGGCGGATCTGCTCGCCGATGTCCGTCGCGTCCTCGATCGCCTCTCGCCGGCGCCGGGCCTTCCTCGGTTCGGCGGGCCTGGGCTCCACCTCCAGCTCCGGCGCTTCGATCTCCTGGATCGCCTCCGGAGGCGCCCGTTCGATCGCCGTGCTGGGCCCCGCTTCCTGCGCCCACATCACGCTGTCGAGCGGGATCTTCTCCGTGCCTGTCGGGCGGGTGCGCGTCGGGAACACCAGATTGAAAGCGCTGCGCGAGGCGTGCCAGACGCGAAGATGTGGTCGCCAGTCCCACGTCCGGGCGGCGCCACGACCGGCAGCGCGCGCCGTTGCCGCGGCGCCGGCGGGCGTGATCAGCGCGAACGCTCCTGCGCCCGCTGCCAGCCACACCAGGATGCCGAACGGGCTGTGCGCCAAGAAGTGGCCGAGGTCGCCGCCGGCTGTTACGTCCTTGAGCGA
Source organism: Dehalococcoidia bacterium (assembly GCA_041497735.1). GTDB lineage: Bacteria > Chloroflexota > Dehalococcoidia > DSTF01 > RBG-16-68-14 > JBBDXS01. Next base: position 2,703 of record JBGQHA010000288.1, read on the forward strand.
AACGCCGCCCAGCGTCCAGTCCGGCCGGAAGAAGCCCAGGAGCCCGCTCAGAAATGCGGCGACGAGCGCCAGGACGGCCCAGGTGCGCCAGTCGGAGAACGACTCGTCGATGCGGCGGCGCACGACGGCGAGGCCGGCGTAGGCGAGCAGCAGGATGAATCCGAAGACCAGCAGCCCGAACGTTCGCACAACGCCATCGCGGAAGTCCGTCAGGCCCCGCGTCGCCGGCACGAGCGAGGGGATCGAGATCAGAGCTACGACCAGGAGGAGGATGCCGACCGCCTCGAGGCGGAAGAGAACGCTGCCGAGAGCAGTGAACGCCGAGGGCTGCCCCTTGCGCCGGCCGACGCTGGGACGAGGACGCTGACTCGGGCGGGAACGTGTTTTTGCTCTACTCACGGCTTCCCTGCCCACCCCGCTACGGCGGGGAGTATAGCACGGCGCCGCCTCCGCCGGCCAGGTCTGGCCATTCAGACTAAGCCCGTAAGCAATAGTGCGGCCGTGCGAGATTCCCGCGTCGCCTTACACCTCGACGGCTACCGGGAGGACCATGGGGCGGCGGCGGGTTTCGTTGTAGAGGAACTGGCTGATGGCGTCCTTCACCTTGGTGTTCACGACGCCCCACTCGGCGATGTGCGCGGCGCCTTCGAGGCAGGCGACCACCATCTCCCGCGTGCGCGTCATCATCTCGTCAGACTCCTCGATATCGACGAAGCCGCGCGAGACGATCTCCGGCTGGCCCACGAGCCGGCCCGTCGCCTTCTCGATCGCGAGGATGATCACCACCATGCCGTCCGTGGCGAGATGATGCCGGTCGCGCAGGACCAGGTGGTCGATGTCGCCCACGCCGAGCCCATCGACGTATACATAATCCGCCGACACCCGCCCGACGACGCGGCCCCCCCGCTCGTCCAGCTCGAGGACGTCGCCGTCGGTCATCACGAAGACGCGCTCCTCCTCCACACCGACAGACTTCGCCAGCTCTGCGTGGAGCGCCAAGTGGCGGTACTCGCCGTGGATCGGCACGAAGTGCTTCGGCCGCACGATCGAGAAGATCACCTTGAGCTCCTCTTGCGCGGCGTGGCCGCGCACGTGCACGTTCGCG
>JBGQHA010000289.1:0-3805 GCA_041497735.1 Dehalococcoidia bacterium
TGTCGCCCAGGTCGTCCTCGCTGAAGACGATCGCGTGAGCCGCGAGCACGCGCGCATCTCGCCCGGCTCCGGTGGAAGCTGGACGATTCGCGATCTCGGCAGCGCAAACGGCACCTGGCTCATCGCCCGCGACGGCCAGCGCCGCCGCCTTACCGGCGACCACACGCTCCAGAACGGCAATCAGATCGAGATCGGCAGCACTCGCTTCGCCTTCTCCGGCGGCGAGATGGGCGCCACCATGCTCGCCACATCGGTCCTCCGGCTCCGTGAAGGCCTCTCCGCTAGCCCCAAATGGCTCTGGGGCGCGGGAGTGGCAATCGCCGGCCTCGCTGTCGCCGGCGTCGTCATCGCGCTCGTCTTCACACTCGGCGGAGGAGGGAAGCGGAGCCAGGCCGACCTTGTGGCCACAATCGAGAAGAGCACGGTCCAGATCATCGGCTCAAGCGAGGATGGCTCAGGCGAGATCGTCGACGCCGCGAGGGGCCTCGTCCTTACCAATTCCCACGTAGTGACCGCGCAGTCGTCGTTGACGATCCGCTTTAACGACGGCACCGAGTCGCCGGGCGGCGTCATCGGCAACGCGCCTTGTGACGATCTGGCTATCGTCAAGATCGTCAATAAACCTGCCAACCTCGTCGCCCTGCCGCTCGGCGACTCGTCGAAGTTGCGCCCAGGCGACCACGTTACCGCGATTGGGTATCCGGAGTCGCTTCAGAGCGCGGGCAACGAGAAGCCCACGGCCAGCGAAGGGAGTGTTTCGGTGGTAGACTTGCCGGGTGAGCCCGACGCCTCGTTGCCCAGCTACCCGTCGCTGATCCAGCACCAGGCGCCCATCAACCCCGGCAATTCCGGGGGACCGCTGGTTGACGACTCCGGCCGCCTCGTCGGCGTCAACACCCTGGGCAACACGGTCGACCCGGGCGGCCGGATTATACAGGGCCAGTACTACGCCATTAGCGTCCGCCACGTGAGAGATCTGCTTCCCGACCTGGAGGCTGGCAAGAGCCGTAATGACATCGGCATCCAACTCCTGCCGAACTCTGCGAAGGTCGCCGCAAAGTTCCCCCGAGGACTGCCGACAGGCACGGGCCTGGTGGTGTGGGACGTCGTCCCCGGTGGAGCAGCCGACAAGGCCAGCATCAACCGAGGCATGGTGGTGACCCAGCTCGCGGACAGTAAGGTTGAATCAGTTGGCGCCGTGTGCAAAATCCTCGAATCTAAGAGCGGCCAAACGGTTACATTCCATGGGCAATCCCTGGATACGCCGAACAACTGGCGTACCGACGTTGCTGTCCCCTAGCGCCACCTTATCAGCCGCTTCTTGGTGCTGCCCGACTGGAGCGACGCTGATCCTGCGTGAAGTATTCCTCCGAGTAGGTTCCTGCGTAACCGCCACTACGCCGGGGCCTCCTTATTTCTATCGCGTCCAGCGTTGCCCAAGCGAGGGCAGAAGGTTGCCTGCCGCGCCAATAGAGCTGCCCGTTGTAAGCGCTTTGTAAGCGGTTTGTCATTGAGACGGCGACAGCCACGCGCTACGCTCGAAGCATGACGAAGCGCTCGGCGGTGGCCGAGGACATGGCCGTCTCAGTCTCCGCGGCGTCTCATCCGGGCCCCGTTCGCTCGAAGAACGAAGACAGTATCGCCGTTTGCCTCGCCCCCGAAGCCTCGCCCGCCGTCTCCCGCGCCCTCCTCGCCGTCGCCGATGGTGTCGGCGGCGTCCCGGGCGGAGACGTAGCCAGCCGGCTCGCGGTCGAGTCGCTGAGCCACGACTTCCCCGCCCTCGAGCGCTACGATCCTGCTAAAGCGCTCCGGCGCCTCTTCCAGCGAGCGAACGCCCGCATCCATGAAGATGCCGCGTCGAGCTACCCCGGCATGTCCACAACGCTCGTGGCCGCCGCCATCATCCGTCACAAAGCGTGGATCGCCAACGTCGGCGACAGCCGCGCTTACCTCGTCCGCGCCGGCGCCGCCAGGCAGCTCACCCGCGACCATTCCCTCCAGGAAGAGGCCAGGCACGCCTTCTGGCCTATTCGGAAAAGCGCGCCTCCGCACGTGAGCAACGTCATCACCAGGAGCGTCGGGAGCTGCCCACAGCTCAAGACTGACATCTACGGCCCTATCGACCTGCGACAAGGCGACATCCTCCTCCTCTGCTCCGATGGCCTCTATCGCGTACTCGATCCCGCCGATCTCGCCGCCGCAAGCCCCGTCCGCGAGACCACCGCGAACGACTTGATAGGCCTCGCCAACAGGCGCGGTACGACTGACAACGTCTCCGTCGTCGCGATGCAGTACGCCGGTGCAGCCTCCCGGCGCGTCCTTCCCCAGACCACGCGTTTCTAGGCGCACCAGCTCTTGCCTTGGTTCCGGCCGACTAGCAGTTGTGGTGGTACTGCTTCACCGCAGCCAGGATGTCCGCCACCGTCTGCTGGCCATCGGGCGGACCCAGGTTCCACACATGGCCGATGGAGCCAAGCGGCAATATGAGGGGTCGCCGGTGACCGTCGCCGGTGACGCTGGCAGAGTCTGAATGCACCCCATTGCCCAAGCGCTCAGCCCGTCAAGGAGAGGCCTAAGCCGAGTGCTACGGCGAGCCAGGGACTCGGGACTGGCCGGAGGACGGAATTGCTGATCGCGAGCAGCCCGACCCACAAAGGACTGGTCGCGGCCTCAACCCGTTCGCCTCGATTGAAGACGGGCCCGTTGCCGGCGAGCAACTGATCGACAACTCGAAGGTAGATATAGCCGTCGTCCGACATCCAGCGGCGGTTCCACGCGCCCCAAGAAAACGCCACAATTGGAAAGGCCAAGGGGAGTAGCTCCGCAACCTCCCGCCAGCGAAGCGTGCAGACTGCCAAGAGGGCATGGCTCGGGCTTCGAGACACGGCGCCAATTCTAGGCCGATGACCATCGACCGCGCCAGTTTTGGCAGGTCTCCTAGCAGAGGAATAACTGCATGAGCGGCCCTCACCACGCCAAGCAGGTAATGTTAGGTCATTGCGCGGGCCGCCAGAGAGATATCGTTGGCCAGCGCGGCCGCTGGCCAGCACGGCTATTCGACCGCTGCCATGTGGTGAACAAGAGGCCAGTGCTCTCGGGAACGGCGGGGCCGTGGCGTGGTTTGGCTGGCTACGAGGTACCGAGCCGGGACGCGTTAGCGTCCCGATGCCAGCTAGTTAGAGCAGACGCTGCCGTACTTGCGGATCGTTGCCATGATATCGATCACGGTGAATGATGCCCCGTCGGGGCGCGCCTGGCGATAGTGGCGTGCAGCAACGACGCTGTCGCCGATGGTGATCCGTCCGTCCTGGTTGAAGTCCGGGCACGCCATGTAGTCGCAAGCGGTTCCCATCGTGTTCGAGCCCGTGACTTCCTGCCCCGGGTTGGGCGTGAGCAGACAGTTGTCCGACGAGTCCGGCACACCGTCGCCGTCGGCGTCCCCGAAGCCGAGCTGATGCAGTCGGCCGATCTTGTTCGGTTGTTGAAACCAAACGTCACGGCTGACCGGATCCTGGGCGATGCCACCTGCGGATGTCAGGCCGGAGATCGTCGGCAGTAGGACTGCCGCATAGCCGGCTTCTGTCGCAATGAAGCCAAGCTGCCCGCCGTGGCCAGTCGGTTGCGTGGCCGAGTCTTGCTCAATCCCGAACCAGGCCAGACCATCGACTCCGAGCGAAACAGTGTGGATCGTCTTGCCGTTGGTGCTATCCGGCGCAACGAAGATCCGGTCGATGCACGGGTTCTCGCCGTTCGAATCGAGGTGCTCACAATCGTTGCTCGGCAAGAGGACGGGTTGAACGCGCAA
>JBGQHA010000290.1:0-3768 GCA_041497735.1 Dehalococcoidia bacterium
CCCTGCTCGCGCAGCGCGCTGATCTTCTCCCACGAGTAGCCGAGCTCCTGCAGCACTTCCTCGGTGTGCTGGCCCAGCTCCGGCGCGGCGGGCGCGATCTCCGCGGGCGTCTCGCTGAAGCGCCAGGGCGCGCCGACGACAGGTATCCGCCCCTGCGTCGGGTGATCCACCTCGACGATGTACTCGTTCGCGCGCACCTGCGGGTCGTTCACGAGGTCTCCGTAGGTGGCGACCGGTGCGCAGATGCAATCGGCCTGCTGCAGGAGCGACATCCACTCGTCGCTCGTCTTCGTCGCGAACGCTTCGTCGAGGATGGCGTAGAGCGCGTCGATGTTGCGCATGCGCTCCATGTAGCGCGCGAAACGCGGGTCGTGCTCCAGCTCCGGCTTATCGAGCGCTGCGCAGAACGCGGGCCAGCGGTTCTCCGGCAGCCCGCCGACGACGACGTACGAGTCCGTCGTCTTGAAGACCCGCCAGATCGTCGGCAGGTAGTGGTGGCCGCGGCCGGCCCGGCCCACCCAGCCGTGCGCGATGAAGTATTGCAGCTCCCAGGCCTGCATTGCCACCTGGCCGCCGAGCAGCGACGTATCGATCTTCTGCCCCCGGCCCGTGCGCTCCCGATAGAAGAGCGCGCTGATCACGGCCATCGCCAGATTCACCGCGCCGACGTAGTCGGCGATGGCGGCGCCGGCCGGCAGCGGATAGCCGTCGGGCTCGCCGGTGACGCTGACCAGGCCGCCCTGCGCCTGCGCGGCGAGATCGAACGCGGGATGGGTCGCGCGCGGGCCTTTCGCGCCCCAGCCCGACGCGTGGCCGTAGATGATCCGCTCGTTCACGGCGCGCAGGTCGTCGTAGCCGATGCCGAGGCGCTCCATCACGCCGGGCCGGAAGTTGTGGATCATGACGTCGGCGCCGGCAGCGAGGTCGAGCACGATCGCGCGCGCGCCGTCGTTCTTGAGATCGAGCGTGATGCTGCGCTTGCCCCTGTTGTGCGCGAGGAAGTATGGGCTGAATCGCTCTTCGCCTTTCGCACCGAGCACGCGGCCGAGATCGCCGAAGCGCGGCGCCTCGATCTTGATCACGTCGGCGCCCATGTCGGCGAAGATGAGCGACGCCTGCGGGCCCTGCTGATAGACGGTGAAGTCCAGGACGCGGATGCCTTCCAGCGGTCCCATGGTGGCTCCTTTCGCGGGGTGCCCATAGCGTAGCGGCGTCGCTGGAACTTGGGCAAGGCGGCCGGTTGCCCGTAGGACGCCGCCGCCATATCATGAGCCGATGCACCGAGCGCCACGACGGCTGCGTCCTCGCGGGTGAGATGGCCCGTCCCACTGCGATCCGCATCGATCTCAGGGCCGTCCTGCCGGTGGCGATATTCGCCCTGATCGTGTTCATCATCATCTTCGTGCAGCTCTGCGGCACGGAGGACGTCAAACCCCTCAGCGATCAGACCCCCCTGGCGCAGGCGACCCGGGCACCCACGTTCACGCCCGCCCCCGGCGCGACAGCGGCGCCCAGCGCGACGGCCGCGCCCGCCGGTCCAACGGCGACCGAGGTATCCCAGGTCGACGCGGGCGATAGGGACCAGGTGCGCTCGCAGGACCTCACCCAGCTTCAGGCAGTTTTGGAGCAGTACAAGACGAAACATGATGACAAGTACCCGAGTACCGGCGGTGGCATCCAGACGCTTTGCGTGTACAAGGATGCTGATAAGGGGTGCGCGTTGGAGGATGTGCTCAGCACGCTGCCCACAGACCCGCTGGGAGACGCCTCGACGAACGGCTATTGGTACAAGTCCGACGGCACCACCTACACGCTCTACGCCCAGCGGGAGTCGAATGCCGTGCCCCAGTGTCCCGATCACCCGCAGCATCTGCAGAAGTTCAAGTCGCTGATGTGCGTGCTCTCGCCCTAAGCACAAAGACTCACGGGCGGAAGCGGCCATCGATTGGCCGCCGGTAGCAGACTCGTGATCCAGTTCTCGATTCCTGCCGTCCGTTTGCCGCGCCCGCGGCTTCCGCAGTGGCGTGTCTCGCGCGGCGAGCTGATCGTCGTCGCCTTGCTGACGGCCGCGGCGATCGTGCCGCGTGTGGTTGACCTCGTCGGCGTGCCGCCGGGGCTGCACGGCGACGAGGCGTGGACCGGCCTTCGAGCGCGCGACATCCTGCGCGGTGTGCAGGTCGGCCCCTTCGACAAGATCCACGGCCTCGGCCAGCCGGCGGGCATGGAGTACCTCACGGCGGCGTTCGTCAAGGTCTTCGGCAGCAGCATCCTGACGCTCCGCCTGCCGATGGCCCTGCTGGGCGCGGCCACGGTGCCGCTGACGTACTGGCTCGCGCGCGAGACGTTCGACCGCCGGACGGCGGTGATCAGCGCCGCGCTGCTGGCGTTTCTGGGCTGGCACGTTCACTTCAGCCGGATCGCGCTGCCGCCGGCCTCCTGGCCGTTCTTCGAGGTGCTGGCGTGCGTGTTCATGGTGCTCGCGCTGCGCACGCGTGCATGGTGGCAGTTCGTGCTCGCGGGCGCGGTCCTAGGCATGGGGATCTATACCTATAGCTCGTACAACATCTTCGTCGTGGCCTTCGTCGCGTTTGTGGTCTACTGGCTGCTCACGCAAGAGCTGGGCCGGCGGCGCGAACTGCTGATCGGGATCGGCGTGACGTTCTTGGTCGCCCTCGTCGTGGCGCTGCCGATGCTGCAGTACATCGACGGTCACCGGCATACGTACTTCGACTACCCGCGCGGCATTTCGGTCTTCCGGAGCGACCAATACAAGAACGCCGATGGTCCGTTGGGCCGCCTGGATGTGATCGCCGACGCGGGGCGCGACTTCGTGCAGCGCGTCGTGTTCAAAGCAGAGCCCGACTTCAGTGACGGCGCCGGCTACGACCCGATACTGAACACGCCGTTTTCGATCCTGCTCGGGTTGGGAATTCTCATCGCCCTGTGGCGCTGGCGTCAGCCCGGAGCAGCCTTATCGATCCTGGTCCTGCTCATCGTTCCGTGGGCCGGCATCCTGACCGTGGGTGGAGGGATCGTCCGCCGCGCGGTGGGTGTGACGCCGTTCCTGGCGATCCTCGCCGCGCTGCCGCTCGTGGAGCTGCTGCGGCGCACGCAGCTTGCGCGGCCGGCCGTTCGCGGCGCGGCGTATTGCGTCGTCGCCGGCGCGATCATCACGGTGGCCGTGCTGGACACTCGCGCCTACTTCGGCACCTTCCCGGACTCTGATGTCGGGCATTTCGTTTTCGTGCCGGAGCTCGTCGCGGCGTCGAACTACATGCACGGCCACGCGGACGGCGCTCAGGTGCTGTTCTACAGCGATCGCTGGAGCATCAACTATGAGACGAGGCGCTATCTCGCGCCGGGCATCGATGGGTTCGACCGCTCGAAGGAGTACGGCAGCAAATACAGCCTGGACGCCGATCGCTCCCGGGACGAGCTGTTCATCTTTCTGGGCTCGTATCGAGACCGGCTCGCGGAGGTGGAACAGACCTACCCCGGTGGCAAGGCGTATGAGGACAAGGATTCCAAGGGCAACGTGATCTTTGCGGCGTACTACTTGCCGAAGGCCGAGGGGGCGCTGCCGCCGACGCCCACGCCCGGCCCGGTGACGCCCACGCCCGTTCCGACGAGCGCTGCGGGCGGCGATACCCGCGACGCGACCCGCGTGCAAGACATCGCTGCGCTCAAGCAGGCGCTGACGCAGTACTTCGACAAGCACGGCAAGTTCCCAGATAACGGCGGCGGCATTCAGACGCTGTGCTCGTACAA
>JBGQHA010000291.1:0-3762 GCA_041497735.1 Dehalococcoidia bacterium
CTGAGCGCAGCGAAGAATCTGGCCACCCCGAGTCCCAGCTCTCCGATTGCCGTCGGGTCTAAAGACCCCCGACCTACGTCTGCAATGTAGGGGAGGTCTTTAGACCTCCCGCCGCCTCCAGTGATCGCCAATCGAATGGTTTCCGCCGCACCTCGGCCGCGAATTGTCCCAGATTCAACATAACCTGCCCCCATCTCCGCTCCTCGCTGCTATAATGGCCCTACCGAGGCCTCACTTCTGAGCAAATGTTTACCCACTTACACCTTCACACGGAGTTCAGCCTGCTCGACGGCATGTCGCGCATTCCGAACCTGCTCGACCGTGCGAAGGAGCTCGGGCAGGACGCCTGCGCCATCACGGACCACGGTGCGCTCTACGGCGCGATCGATTTCTACGAAGAGGCCCGCAAACGCGACATCAAGCCGATCATCGGCGTCGAGGCGTATGTCGCGCCAGGCAGCCGTAAGTCGCGCGACCCGCGCGACAAGTCGCCGTACCACCTGACACTGCTCGCCCGCAACGAGCGCGGCTATCGCAACCTGCTCCAGCTCGTCACCAAGGCGAACCTGGAGGGCTACTACTACAAGCCCCGCATGGACCGCGAGCTGTTCGAGGCCCACGGCGCCGGCCTCATCGCGCTCTCCGGCTGTAACTCCGGCGAGATGCACCGCCTGCTCATGGACGGCCGCCGGGACGACGCCATCGCGCTCGCGAACTGGAGCCGCGACGTCTTCGATGGCTACTACCTCGAGCTGCAGGAGAACGGCCTGCCCGAAGTGACGCAGATCAACAAGCAGCTCGTCGACCTGTCGCGCGAGCTCGACATCCCCGTCGTCGCCACCGTCGATAGCCACTACACGTTCCCGGACGACGCGCGCGATCACGACGTGCTGCTCTGCATCCAGACTGGGACTTCGGTGATGGACGAGAAGCGCATGAAGATGAACGCGCCCGTCTACTACCTCCAGAGCGAGGCCGAGATCCGCGCGCGCTTCGCCGATCTGCCGGAGGCCGTCGATAACACGCAGCTCGTCGCCGACGCGTGCGATCTCACGCTCGAGTTCGGCCGGCTGCACCTGCCGGACGCCGATCTGCCACCCGGCGTTTCGCCCGACGAGCACCTGGCGAACCTCTGCTGGGTCGGCCTCGATCGGCGCTACTCGCCTGTCACCGAGGACCAGCGCCGCCGCCTCGAGTACGAGCTGAACGTCATCCGCGAGACCGGCTTCGCGAACTACATCCTCGTCGTGAACGACTTCGCGCAGTTCGCGCGCCGCAACCACATCGCCATGGGCGTGCGCGGCTCTGCCGCCGCCAGCCTCATCCTGTACTGCCTCGAGGTGACCGACGTCGACCCGCTTGCGCATCGCCTCGTCTTCGAGCGCTTCCTCAACGTCGAGCGCAAGGAGATGCCCGATGTCGACCTCGACTTCGCCGACGACCGCCGCGACGAGGTGCTGCGCTACGCCGCCGAGAAGTACGGCTACGATCACGTCGCGCAGATCATTACCTTCGGCACGCTCGGCGCGAAGGCGGCCATCCGTGACGTGGGCCGCGGGCTCGGCATGTCCTACGGCGAGACCGATCGCGTCGCGCGCCTCGTGCCCGTCGCGCTCGGCATGACAATCGAGCGCGCGCTCGAGCAGAGTCCGGAGCTGCGCTCTGCGACCGAGATCGACGAACAGGTGAAGAACCTCGTCGAGACCGCGCGCCGCCTCGAGGGCATCGCGCGCCACGCCAGCACGCACGCCGCCGGCATCGTCATCTCGCGCGAGCCGCTCGTCGAGAACGTGCCGCTCCAGCGCCCGTCCCGTAGCGAGGCCGAGACGTCGAACACGATCCCGACGACGCAGTTCGCGATGGAGCAGGTGGCCAAGATCGGTCTGCTCAAGTTGGACCTGCTCGGGCTTGTCAACCTGACGATCCTCGATCGCGCCGTGCGGCTCATCAAAGAAGCGCGCGGCATCGAGATCGATGTCCGCGCCCTGCCCGACGGCGACAGGAAGACGTACGACATGCTTTCGAAAGGCGAGACGTTCGGTGTGTTCCAGCTCGAGTCCGCCGGCATGCGCCGCTACATCCAGGACCTGCGCCCCGAGAGCATCGCCGACCTGACCGCGATGGTCGCGCTCTACCGTCCCGGCCCCATACAGCACATCCCGACGTTCTGCCGGGCCAAGCACGGTCTGCAGAAGATCGAGTATCCGCACGAGGACCTCGCCGACATCCTGGACGAGACCTACGGCGTGATCACGACGCAGGACCAGGTGCTGCTCATCGCGCAGAAGTTCGCAGGCTACACGCTCGGCGAAGCCGACGTCATGCGCAAGGCGATGGGCAAAAAGATCGCGAGCGTCATGCGCGCGGAGCGCGATCGATTCGTGAAGGGCGCGAAGAAGAAGGGCTACACGGAAGGGCAGGCGCAGGAGATCTTCGAGTTGATCCTGCCGTTCGCGGGCTACGCCTTCAACAAGGCGCACGCCGTCGTCTACGCGACCATCGCCTACCAGACCGGCTACCTCAAGGCGAACTACCCCGCCGAGTACATGACGGCCGTCGTCATGCACGCGTCGAGCCACCCCACCGGCGGCCACTCGCGCATCGCCGACGCGGTCGCAGAGTGCGCGCGCCTCGGCATCGCTGTGCAGCCGCCCGACGTTAACCGCAGCGCAGCCAACTTCTCGCTCGAGCGCGACAGCGACGGCGCGGAAGTGATCCGGTTCGGTCTGCAGCAGATCAAGAACGTCGGCACCGGCGCCGCCGAATCGATGGCGGACGAGCGACAAGCGAACGGCCCGTACGCATCGATCGAAGACTTCTGCCGGCGCGTCAACCTCAAGACCGTGAACAAGCGCGCGCTCGAGAGCCTCACGAAAGCCGGTGCGCTCGGCGCGTTCGGCGATCGCGGGACGCTGCTCAACAACCTCGATCGCCTCGTTGCGCTCGCCCAGCGCGAGCAGAAGCTGCGGGACTCCGGCCAGGCGACGATGTTCGATCTCTTCGGCGATCAGGTCACCACGCCGATGCCGTCGCTCGAGCTGGAGGAGTCACCCGTCGCGCGCGCGGAGGAGCTCGCCTGGGAGCGAGAGCTGCTCGGCGTCTACGTGTCCGACCACCCGTTCAAGGCCGCGGCCGGCGTGCTCTCGTCCTACGTCACCGCCCTCTGCTCGGAGCTCGCGTTCGATACGCCGGCGCAACAGGCGTCCGTGAACGGCGAAGGCGAGCCGCCGGAGCCCGTCGCGACGCCGTCGCCCGCCTTAGGCGGGGGCCGCGACGCGATCATCGCTGGCATGGTCGGCAACACGCGCCGGCTTTACACGCGCGCCAGCCGCGCCTTCTGCGCCGCTGAGATCGAGGACCTCTCGGGCAGCGTCGAGGTCACGGTCTGGCCGGAGCTGTTCGAGCGCACGCAGGAGCTGTGGATCGAAGGCAACATCTTGCTTATGCAGGTGCGCATGCGCGAACGCAACGGCCGGCTGCAGATTGCCGTCCAGCAGGTCGAGCTCTATCAGCCCGCCGACGGCGCCGCGATCGGCTTCGTCCCGCCGTCCTGGGCGAGTTCGATCGAGGCAGGAAACGGGAAGCGGGAAGCCTCGCAGCTCGCAGCTCGCAGCTCGAGAGTCGCGGAGCCGCCCGCCGAGTACAGGAAGAACCCGCCGCCTGTGGCATCGAACGCTCAACCTGGGCCTGTCGAAGGCCCGCGCTCCGCGACCCGCGACCCACGACCCGCCACCCAGCGCGACGACCGTACCAGCAACAAAC
>JBGQHA010000292.1:0-3759 GCA_041497735.1 Dehalococcoidia bacterium
CCCCGCCTACCCAGCCCTGGCTAGGGGCAAGCCAGGACGCCCGCAGACCAATCTGTCCTGGTCGAGGTGTTGGCATCTGTATGACCACTGGAGAGGCACTCCCCGCCATGTCGAGCGGCGCGCCACCACCCCCGCGCCACAGCAGCACCGCCAGCAGGCCCAGGCCCGCGACCGTCGCGACGAGCATCGCGCCGCCGAGCGCCCAGCCCGCCTTCCGCCATGCGACGCCGATCGGCGCGAGGGCAAGCGCCCACCAGGGCCGGCGGCGCCCGCTCGCGGCGGACCACGCCGCCGCTTCCTCGCGGCTCGCTACACCGAGCTTGGTCAGGATCTCCGAGACGTGGAACTTCACGCCGTCACGGCTAATGCCGAGGCGATCGGCGATCTCGGGGTTGCTCAGCCCCTCGCGCAGCAGGGCGAGCACCTCCCACTCGCGCGGCGTGAGCACGTCGGGGTGCGGCGGACGGCCTCGCCTGCTCATGAAGGCAGCTTAGGCGAGATACGGAGGAATTACACTACCCAGGCGTTTCGTGCTTCTATAGCGCCATGATCCCACGGCCGACAGCTCGCACCGTCGCGTCCGTCGCTATGACGCTGCCGCTCGTCTTCTACGCCATCGCCGCCTGGAGCCGGCGCTGGATGTCGGACGACGGCTACATCTACCTGCGCGTCGTCCGCCAGCTCCTCGACGGCAACGGGCCCGTCTACAACCACGGAGAGCGCGTCGAGGCGGCGACGAGCCCGCTCTGGGTCGGGCTGCTCGCCGGAGCGAAAGGGGTGTTCCGGCCGGTCGACCTGCCATGGCTCGCCGTCGTGCTCGGGCTGGCGCTTTCGATCGCTGGGCTGGCGCTCGCGCAGTGGGGCGCGCACCGGCTCTGGTCGCGCGGCCGAGGCGTCATTGTGCCGTTCGGCGCGCTGGTGGTCGTCGCGCTGCCGCCGTTCTGGGACTTCGCGACGTCGGGGCTGGAGACAGGGCTATCGTTCGCGTGGCTCGGCGCGTGCTTCTGGGCGCTGGCGCGAGAGGTGACGAACGGCGGCGAACAGGACAGAGCTAAAGCTCTGTCCCTACATGCTGCCGCTTCTCCAACCCCTCTCCCTCTTCGAGGGAGAGGGGCCGGGGGTGAGGGAGAAGCCGAGCCGCCGCTCTGGCTCCCGATCCTCATTGGTCTGGGGCCGCTGATCCGGCCCGACTTCGCGCTGTACTCGATCGCCTTCCTCGCTGCGCTGCTGCTCATGCGCCGATCGATGACATTGCGCGCGCGGACGCAGGCCGTCGCGCTGGCGATCGCACTTCCATTCGCGTACGAGGTGTTCCGCATGGGCTACTACGCCGCGCTCGTGCCGAATCCCGCGTTCGCGAAGGAGGCCTCGACGCCGCGCGTGGCGCAGGGCTGGTACTACCTACTCGATACGCTCCGGACGTACTGGCTGTTCGTGCCGGCGCTGCTCATCACAGTCGCGATAGCGTTGTGGCTCGCGACGCGTCCCTGGCGAACGCAGCGCGCCGCTACCGTCCTCATCGCCGCGACGATCGCGGGCGCGCTAGCGCACGGTGCGTACGGCGTGTACGTCGGCGGCGACTTCATGCACGCGCGCATGCTGCTCCCCGCGATCTTCGCGTTGCTCATGCCGTTCGCCGTCAGCGAGATCGACAGGCCGCGCGCGCTCGTCCCCGCGTTCGGCGTCATCGTGTGGGCGATCGCCTGCGCCGCGCTGCTGCGTCCTGGGTACGACGGTATCGGCCCGCACGGCATCGCGAACGAGCGCGCCTACTACGTGTCGCTCGCGCACAACGCGCATCCGATCACATTGCGGGACTACGCTCAGTACGAAGGCGAAGCGCTCGCGTTGATCAGGGAAGCAGAGCTCAAGCCGGATCACCTTCTGTTGGCGAGCGGCGACGACCAGCTACCGCTGCGATCGGACGTTGCGGCGAAGGCCGCAGTCTTCTCGAGCAGCATCGGCATCTACGGCTACGTGTTCGACGACGACGTCTACGTGGTCGACCTGCACGGCCTCGCCGAGCCGATCGCCGGCCGGCTGGAGCTCGCCTCGCGCGGCCGGCCCGGCCACGAGAAGCTGCTGCCGCTCACGTGGGTCGTCGCGCGCTTCGCCGATCCGACCGCGCTTGTGCCGGCGGACATCGTCGCCGGCGACATCGCGGCCGCCCGCGAAGCGCTCTCGTGCGGCGATCTGAGACGCCTGCTGGGCGCCACTTCCGATCCGATAACGCCCGGTCGCTTTGCGCACAACATTATCGATGCGTTCCGGCTACACCGCGTACGCATACCGCCGGATCCTTTGGATGCGCAGCGAAAGTTCTGTTAGAGCTTCGGTGTCTCTGCTCCGCCTGGCAGGTCGATCTGGTAGGTACGGTACAGCAGCGGTATGCGCAGGATGCCGATCAGGTTCAGACCCATCACGATGAGCAGCACGCCCGCCACCTTCTCGATCGTCGAGAGGTTGTCGCGCACGAAGTTCGCGTGGCTCGACGAGAAGTAGCCGATCGCGCCGGTGGATGCGCCCAGCGCGACGAAGAGCAGCGAGAAGCCCGCGACGAACGCCACGGAGTGCCGGAACGTCAGCCAACGACGCTCGTCGATCGCGTCCGCGCTCACGCCCGCGAGGTGGGCGAGGTAGGCCGGCACCATCGGCAAGCAGCAGGGCGAGATGAACGCGATCACGCCGGCGCCAAAGGCAACGATGAACCCGCCGGGGCTGGCTACGTCGACGCCGCTCAGCTTGCCCTCGCCGCCGCTCACGGTACTCGCGCCGCCCGTGAAGTAGTGATTGAAGATCGTGAACCTGTCGAGAAAGATCAGCGCGCCGATCGTGATGACCAGCAAGCCGCCGAGCAGCTCTAGGACCGGCATGATCGGCCGCACCCTTCGAATGCCACGCATCACCTGGCCGAGCATCAGCCCCGCGAGGAGGAATGGCACGCCCAGCCCAAGCGACCACGCGCTCAGCAAGAACATTCCGTGTAAGACGGTGCCGCTCGCTGTGGAGAGCGCCAGAATCGCGGCCAGGATCGGGCCGATGCAGGGCGTCCAGCCGATCGCGAACGCCGCGCCGATCGCGAACGACTTGCCGTAGCGCCCGACGGCCGGCCAGCCGCCTTGCCCGGCGGCCTGCCTCGATTCGGTCATCGGCGATTGCGTGGCTGTCATCGTTGGCCCACGTTCGCGAAGGGATCGTCTTCCTCGCTCGCGCCGTCGAGGCCCAGCAGCGCCAGCCGCGCCGCGTCGTAGCGCTCCTTCGCGCGGGCCTCACGGTTGAGCAGCCCCTTCAGCTTCGGCGGCGCCAGCGGCTGTCCATCGAGGAGCGTTCTGTGAAGCACCTGGAGCTGCTCCTGCCAGGCATCGTAGGCCTCGCGGTACTCCTCCGCTCGCTTCGGATCGATACGCATGGGCGCGCCTCTCTGGATGATTTGAGTATATCCAAGCGAAAGCTCTAGCTCTGGGAGAGCTGCTACTGCGCAGGCGCCGGCGTGGGGATGACCAGCTCCTGGCCGACCTGAAGCGATGTCGGGTCGGTGATGCCATTCGCGGCCATCAGCTCGTCCGCCGTAATGCCGAACTGGGCCGCGATGGTCTCCGGGATGTCGCCGTCCCGCACAACATACGTCTGCCGCCCCGACGATGGCGTCGCCGGCGGCTGCCCGGTCGCCGGCTGCGCCGTGGGGCCTTGGGTTGGCGCAAGCGGCGTAGCCGTCGGCGCAGGAGCTTGGCCCTGCTGCGCGCTCGGGATCACCAGCTC
>JBGQHA010000293.1:0-3744 GCA_041497735.1 Dehalococcoidia bacterium
CTCGGCGGCGACATCGAGCAGCTGCGCCGCTGCCGCATCGCCGCGATTGGGCCGGTGACGGCGCAGGCGGTCGAGGAGCTGCTCGGCCGCCCGCCGGACCTCGTCGCGCCCGAGCACACCATCCCGGGGCTGGTGCAGGCGCTGGTCGAGAACGCGGAACGGATCCGCCGCTAGCGCGATAGGAGATCGCTTGGACTGGACGCTGGCGCTGATGGCGCTGCTCGGCTTCGGCGTCGGCGCGTACGGCACGATCATCGGCGCGGGCGGCGGCTTCATCCTCGTGCCGCTGCTGCTCTTTATCTTCCCCGACTACGGCCCCGAGAAGGTCACCGCTATCTCGCTCGCTGTCGTCTGGGCGAACGCAACGTCCGGCTCGGTCGCCTACGCGCGCCAGCACCGCATCGATTACGTGACAGGCAGCTTGTTCGCCGCGGCATCTATCCCGGGCGTTGTCGCCGGCGCGCTCGTCGTGCATCTCGTGCCGGAGCGGGCGTTCAGCATCATGTTCGCGACGTTGCTGCTCGGCATCGTCAGCGTATTGCTGGTCCGCCCCGAAGCGACGACGATCCGCGAGCCGATCGTCGCGCGCCGCGGTCTCCTCGTGCGCTCGATCACCACAGAAGAAGGCGTGAGCTATCGATACGCCTACAAGGTCTGGCAGGCGGTGCTGCTCAGCCTGGCTGTTGGCTTCGCTTCGAGTCTCTTCGGCATCGGCGGCGGCGTGATTCACGTCCCGGCGATGATCATCCTCTTCCGCATTCCCGTCCCGTTCGCCGTCGCGACGTCGCACTTCATCCTCGCCTGCATGGCGCTCGGCGGCACGATCGTCCATCTCGCGAACGGCACGTTGTCGGGTGATGGACTGCGACAGGCTGTCGCGCTGGGCATCGGCGCGGTCGGGGGCGCGCAGGCTGGCGCGCGGCTCTCGCACAGGCTGAGCGGCGCGGTCGTGCTCCGGCTGCTCTCCGTGGCGCTGGTCGCGCTCTCGATTCGCCTGCTATTGAAGGGCGTCTTCGGCGTGTGAATGTGGATGTAGGGGCTCCCTTTATGGCCGCCCGCAGCCTCTGCTGCTTCGACAAGCTCAGCATGATCCAGCAAGCGCCTCAGCGCTGCCATCCTGAGCCTGTCGAGGGATGGGATGTCCCTCGCGAGGACGTCGTGAAAGCGCTACTCAGCCGACCGTTATAATAGGTAGACGATGGAACCGATCCCGTACCTCAAGACCGAAGGCGAGCTGCCCGCGCTGCGCAAGCCAATGTTCATCGCCGCGTTTCGCGGCTGGAACGATGCCGGCGAAGCAGCGACGCTCGCCGTCCGCCACCTCATCGAGAGCTGGTCGGCGACGCAGTTCGCCGCGATCGACCCGGAGGAGTTCTACGACTTCACGGTCGCGCGCCCGATGATCCGCATCAGCGAGGAGGGCCAGCGTGACCTCCGCTGGCCGCCGAACGAGTTCTACTACCACCAGCATCCGGACGCCGAGTACGACATCGTGCTCTTCGTCGGCACGGAGCCGCATCTGAAGTGGCGCACATTCTGCAACACGGCGCTCTCGCTCTTCCAGCAGCTCGACGGATCGCGGTTGCTCACGCTCGGCGCGCTCGTTGCCGCGACGACACACCGCCGCCCGCCGCCGATCACCGGCTTCTCGACCGAAGAGGAGCTGCGCGGCCGCCTGGAGGGAATGACGATCTCCCGCGCTCGCTACGAAGGCCCGACTGGCATCGTTGGCACGCTGCACGACGCCTGGCGTCGCTCCGGCGCGTCGGCTGCGAGCCTGTGGGCCGGTCTGCCGCCGTACCTCGGCGACGCGCAGAACGCGCGCGGCGCGCTCGCGCTGCTGGAGGCGCTCGACCGCGTCTTCGGTCTCGTGCCGGACCTCGCGCCGCTTGCCGAGGCGAGCCGCAAGCTGGAGGAGCAGATCGACGAAGCGCTGGCCGACAACCTTCAGATGCGCGCTTACCTCGTCGAGCTGGAGAAGCGCATCGACTCCGGCCTCGTCGAGGCCGCCACGCCTGACCTCCCCCCCGCCGGCGACCTCATCGGCGAGCTAGAGGCCTTCCTGCGCCAGCAGCGGCGGGAGTAGCGATGGGTCTCACGAGGGTCGAACTGGAAATTGCCAACCTGACTGCGCCGAAAAAGAAGGAGAAGCTGGAGTTTCTCGTCGATTCGGGCGCAATCTATTCGGTAGTGCCTGCCCGAGTGCTGCGAAAGCTCGGGATCAAGCCGCGCGAAAAGCAGGAGTTCCGGCTTGCCAATGGCGATAAGATCGTTCGCAAAAAGGGGGCCGCGCTCTTTCGCTATAACGGCAGGACCGGAGTTGCCGATGTCATCTTCGGCCAAAAGGGCGATGCAACACTGCTCGGTGCGTTCACGCTGGAGTCGCTCGGACTAGCCCTCGATCCACTGAAGCGAGAGCTCCGTGAGATGCCGATGATATTGTACTGACCATGACTACCTCCATCACCACCCAGCTACCCTTCGCGCGCTTCCGGCGGCTGCGCCGCAGCGCGGCGCTGCGACGTCTCGTGCGCGAGACCCGTCTCTCGCCCGCCGATTTCGTCTACCCGCTCTTCGTCGTGCACGGGCAGGACGTGCGCGAAGAGATCCCGTCGATGCCGGGCCAGCATCACCTCTCGCTCGACCGCCTCGCGGCGGAGGCGCAGGAGCTGCGTTCGCTCGGCGTGCGCGCGGTGCTGCTCTTCGGCCTGCCCGCGGCGAAAGATGACGCCGGCGGCGAGGCCTACGACGACGATGGCATCGTGCAGCAGGCCGTGCGCGTCCTGAAGTCCGCCGACCCCGATCTCGTCGTCATCACCGACGTCTGTCTCTGCGAGTACACCTCGCACGGCCACTGTGGCATCCTGAGCTTGTCGAAGGACGGCGTTCCCGATGGCGAGGTCGACAACGACAGCTCGCTCGAGCTGCTCGCGCGCACAGCGGTGTCGCAGGCGCGCTCCGGCGCCGATCTCGTCGCGCCGTCCGACATGATGGACGGCCGCGTCGCCGCCATCCGCGCGGCGCTCGACGCCGATGGCTTCGTCAACACGCCGATCATGTCGTACGCGGCGAAGTACGCGTCGGCGTTCTACGGGCCATTCCGCGAGGCAGCGGAGTCGGCGCCGCAGTTCGGCGACCGGCGCGGCTACCAGATGGACCCGCCCAACGCCCGCGAGGCGCTGCGCGAGATCGAAGCCGACATTGCGGAGGGCGCGGACGTCGTGATGGTGAAGCCGGCGCTGCCGTACCTCGACGTCCTGTCGCAGGCGCGCCAGCGGTTCGATCTGCCGCTCGCCGCGTACAACGTCAGCGGCGAGTACGCGATGCTCCACGCCGCCGCGCGCAACGGCTGGCTCGACCTGCGCGCATCTGTGCTCGAGGCGCTCACATCGATCAAGCGCGCGGGCGCGGACATCATCATCACGTACCACGCCAAGGAAGCTGCGCGCTGGCTGCAGGACGAGGCCTAGCCCCCGCGTGCGCGACATCACCTGCAGCCGCTGTCACGAGACGAAGCCCGCGCTCGATGAGCCGCCCGTCGGCGGCGCGCTGGGCGAGACGATCGTCGCGCGCATCTGCGCTGAGTGCTGGGATGAGTGGCGGGGCGCATCCTCGCAGCTGATCAACCACTACGGCCTGAACCTCGGCCTGCCGGAGCACCGCGCCCAGCTCCGCAAAGTCATGAAAGAGTTCCTCGGGCTGGAGCAGCCCGCGAGCTGAAAGACGATTGTCATTCTGAGCGAA
>JBGQHA010000294.1:0-3720 GCA_041497735.1 Dehalococcoidia bacterium
CTGGAAGCCACCGCCCACGCTGACGACGCGACGCACTACCGCAACCACCGCCGCTACATCCGCACAGGGACGTAGGGGCGTAGCTTTAGCTGCGCCCTGGCGAGCTCAGCTCGCCGCCATCGCCGCGCCTAGCACCGGCTTTCGTCGTAGTTCGCCGTCCGTTATCTTCTGGACAATCATGCGCCTCACTGCCGGCATCGCATGCATGCTCCTCGCGTTCGCGCTCCTCGCTGCCTGCGGCGGCGACAGCGCGGACAGGCCATCCGCCGACGATCTCGCCGCCGCGATCTGCGCCGCGACGCCGCAAGCGCCCGTCACGGTCCAGGCGTCCGACATCACCGAAGCGTCGGGCATCGCCGCCAGCCGTCAGAACAAGGACGTGCTCTGGCTGCACAACGACAGCGGCGACACCGCCCGCGTCTTCGCCATCGACCGCACCGGCGCGCTGCTCGGCACGTACACGCTTGCGGCCGCGGACGCGATCGACTGGGAGGACATGGCGATCGGTCCCGGGCCGGAGAAGGACGTCGACTACCTCTACCTCGCTGACATCGGCGACAACGCCGCCCAGCGCTCCGAGATCGACGTCTACCGCGTTCCCGAGCCACGCGTAACGAAAGGCGACACGCCCACGATGAACGCGCTGTCGGGTGTCGAGAAGCTGGCGCTGCGCTATCCCGATCACCCGCACGACGCTGAAACCTTCATGGTCGACTGGATGAACGGCGATCTCCTCATCATCACCAAGGAGCTGTCCAACAACGTCTCCGGCGTGTTCCGCGCGCTGCCATGGTACGTTGACACCATTAGCGAGATCGTGCGGCTCATGCCCAACAGCAGCGGAGCTGGCATGCTCGAGCAGATCGCCACCATCGACTTCCGTTCGCTGAGCCTGGCGGCCACGCCCGGCCCCGACGCGCCGGCGTTGGTGCGCGCGCTGCCACTCCTCCCCACCGGCGGCGACATGTCGCGCGATGGCAGCCTCATCGCGATTAGGTCGTACGGCGCGGTCTGGGTCTGGGCGCGGCCGCCGGACGCCACCATGGCCGACGTGTTCGCGACCCAGCCCTGCGAGGCGCCCTCGATCGCGGAGCAACAAGGTGAGGCGATCGCCTTGGACCCCGACGGCCGCGGCTACGTCAGCACCAGCGAGGGCGCCAACCCGCCCCTCCACCACTTCTCGACGCAGTTGCGCAGTTACGTAGGGGCGTAGCGGCGCCTGTCCGCCTCCAGCGACTCACACCGTGGCCGCTGCCCCGTGGCCCTTGACCCTCTGACCCATGACCCTTGCTCGGCCCCTTGGCCCTTGGCCCCTGGCCCCCTACCCTAATCCCATGCCTACCACCAAACTTGATCGCATCCAGGACGAAGCCCTGCGCGCGTCCCTAACCGCCGCGCACAACTCCCTCCGCAGCGGCGACTTCATCGATGTCGTCCGCCGCGCCGCCGACGCCCTTTCTGTCATTCTGAGCGGCAAGTCCGCCGTGAGGCGGACGAGAGCGAAGAATCTCGCCTCACTCTGCGTGAGAGTTCCCTTAAACTGAACCATGCCTACCACCAAGGTCGATCGCATCCATGACGAAACGCTCCGCGCTTCGCTCGCCGCGGCGCACAACTCGCTTCGAGGCGGCGACTTCATCGATGTCGTCCGCCGCGCCGCCGACGCCTACCTCGAGCTGCTCCGCCGCAAGCCCCAGCTCCTCGACGGCATGATGGGCCGCATGCGGATCATGATGTTCCCCCGCCTCGGCGCGCGGCTCGACGCCGTGGAAGGCCAGCCGCTCCCTGCGCTCACCTGGGACCGCGAGACCTTCGGCTTCTCAGAGGCCGTCACCTATTTCGAGTTCGCCGTCGACCAGCTCGTCCGCGAAGGGATCTGACAAGCGCAGTTCCCCTCTCCCTCGGGGAGAGGAGCTAGGGGTGAGGGCCCAATGCCCGCCTACATCTGCAAGACCTGCGGCGTCCAGTACGGCCCGACCGACGTCCCACCCGCGCGCTGCGTCATCTGCGAAGACGAGCGCCAGTACGTCGGGTGGGAGGGCCAGCAGTGGACCACGCTCGATGACATGCGCGCCACCGGCTATCGAAACGACGTGCGCGAGATCGAGCCCGGCCTGCACGGCGTCGGCACGCGTCCCCATTTCGCGATCGGCCAGCGCGCGCTCCTCGTGCAGACGCGCTCCGGCAACGTGCTGTGGGACTGCCAGAGCTTCCTCGACGACGAGACGATCGCGGCCGTGCGCGCGCTCGGCGGCATCGATGCCATCTCCGCATCGCATCCGCACTTCTACGGCATCATGGCGGAATGGGCGCGCGCCTTCCGCGCAACGATCGTCCTGCCCGCCGCGGACGCCCAGTGGATCCCCTGCCCCGATCCCGCCATCGAGCTCTACGACGGCGTCCGCGAGCTGTTCCCCGGCGTCACGCTCGTCCAGACCGGCGGCCACTTCGATGGCAGCGCCGTGCTTCACTGGGCTGCCGGCGCTGGCGGCCGGGGCGCGCTTCTCACGGGCGATACGATCATGGTCGTCCAGGACCGCCGCTTCGTCACGTTCATGCGCAGCTATCCGAACCAGATCCCCCTACCCGGCGCATCCGTCCGCGCTATCGTCGACGCGATCCGCCCCTACTCGTTCGATCGCCTGTACGGCGGCTGGTGGCGCACCGTCGTCGCATCGGACGCCCAGCGCGCCGTCGAACGCTCCGCCGAGCGCTACATCCACTGGATCAGCTAATGTCATGCTGAGCGGCAAGCGGTCGTAAGCATCGTAGGGACAAAGCTTTAGCTCTGTCCGGCGCGACGCAGTCGCGCGCAGAAGGGAACCGTCCATGGACATCGCAGGCAAAGTCGCACTCGTCACCGGCGCCGGCTCCGGCATCGGCCGCGCATCCTCCGTCCGGCTCGCCGCCGAGGGCGCATCCGTCGTCGTCGCCGACGTCGATGAGTCCGGTGGCCAAGAGACCGTCCGCCTGATCACGGAGGCAGGCGGCAACGCCAACTTCGTGACAGCGGATGTCACCATCCCCGATCACGTCCAGGCCATGATCGATCGCGCAGAACGTACCTACGGCGGGCTCGACATCCTGCACAACAACGCTGGCATCATCACCGGCCCGCCCCGCTGGCCCGACACCGAGCCCGAGGCGTGGATCCGCATGCTCGATATCAACCTGCGCGGCGTCATCCTCGGCACGCAGCTCGCGCTGCCCGCCATGCGCAAGCGCGGCGGCGGCGCCATCGTCAACACCGCATCGATGGCTGGCGTCGGTTACGGCTTCCCGCCCAACCCCGTGTACGCCGCGAGCAAGGGCGGCGTCGTGCTCTTCACCGCGTCGCTCGCGCCGCTCGCCGCCGAAGCGAACATCCGCGTGAACTGCATCTGCCCGGGCGTCGTCGATACGCCGATGCTGCGCCGCGCTGCCGAAGGCGTCACGCCGCAGGAGTCGCAAGCGACCGAGGCGCGCCTGCGCTCCGTCCCGATCCTCGCGCCCGAAGAGATCGCCGACTGCGTGGTCTACTTCATCCGCGACGACTCGCTCGCGGGCCGCGCGCTCCTGGTGCGCAACGGCATGCCCCGAGAGCTCCTCCGCATGCCGGAGATCCCGCAAGCCTTCCGCAGTTGATGATCAGCCCCATCGACCAGGTTGGGAGCGTGCGCTCCTTGCCCTGGATCGAGCCGTCGTCTTCGTAGAACCAGAACGCCTCCACGAAGTCCGAGA
>JBGQHA010000295.1:0-3719 GCA_041497735.1 Dehalococcoidia bacterium
ACGCGGCCGCCGTCGATGACCTGCAGGAAGTCCTGCAGGTAGCGGCCGTTGAACGCGATCTTGTCAGGCTCGCCCTCGATCGTCGCGTCGAGCTCACCCATGTTGTCGCCGACTTCTTCGGCGCGCGCGGAGATCACCATGCGCCCGGGCGCGACGTCCTCGCCGGGCTGGAACTGCAGCCGGACGATGCCGCTGCCGTCGCGCGCGAAGATCGAGGCGATGCGCGTCTCGCGCAGGAACTCCGCCGCGTCCACCGTCGCGCGGCTCGAGACGTCCTCGGGGATGAGCTGGCTGTAGTTGGGGAAGGTGCCCTGGATCAGCTGCGCGACGAGCTCGACGTTCTTGAGCTGGAAGAGCGCCTGCGTAC
Source organism: Dehalococcoidia bacterium (assembly GCA_041497735.1). GTDB lineage: Bacteria > Chloroflexota > Dehalococcoidia > DSTF01 > RBG-16-68-14 > JBBDXS01. Next base: position 368 of record JBGQHA010000295.1, read on the forward strand.
GCGTGGCGTTCAGCGTGAGCGTGACGGGCTCCGTCTCCTCCGGCAGCAGGCGGTTCAACTCGCCGAGCGCGCGCGCCGGGATGATCACCTCCGTGCGCTCCTTGATGGCCTTCGCCAGCGCGAGCTTGCGCACGGAGAGGCGGAAGCCATCGGCGGCGGCGAGCGTCAGCTCATCGCCCTCCATCACCAGATCGACGCCGGTGAGCACCGGACGCGAGTCGTCGGTAGCAGCAGCGATGATCACCTGCGCGATCGCTTCGTGGAGCTCCTTGGGGTCGAGCTGCACCGCGCCGCCGTCGTCGACCGACGGGATGGGCGGGAAGTCGTCGGCGTCGACGCCGGCGATGGATGCCTGGTTGCGCGCGCAGACGAGCTTGAGCTGGCGCGATCGCGGCGCGAGCATGAGCTCGATCTTCTCGCTGGGCAGCGAGTTCACGAAGTCGCCGAGAAGGCGCGACGGTACGGTGATGGCGCCCTCTTCCTCAACCTCAGCGCCGATCCAGCAGCTCAACGCGATCTCGAGGTTCGTCGCGGCGAGCTTGAGGCGGCCTTCCTCGGTCGCGATGAGGACGTTTGCTGTGATGGGCAGCGTGCTGCGGGTCGCCACGGCTCGGCCGACGATGCCCAGTCCCTTGGCAAGGTGCTCTTGAAGACAGGATACGTTCATATTGATCACCTACATATGCGAATGGCTGGATGGAGTGCGGGTAGAGTATAGGCTAGGGTTCGACAGGTGGCAATAGCAGCGGCGGCGAACGTCCTTCGACAAGCTCAGGATGAATGTACGAAGCCTTGAGATCATGCTGAGCCTGTCGAAGCACGCGCGTCACATGCAAACCGCCGTCGCGAGGGGCCAGATGCTTCCTCCTGAGGCAGACGAGTCGCGGAGTTCACCCGGAGCGGAGTCGAAGGGCTCAGCATGACAAGAATGACCGTGTCACAAAACCCGCAGTCTTCTCGTCTCCTGTATGAAGAAGGAGGTGTCATGAATAACGGGACGCACGAACCCTTCGACGGCGCTCAGGGCAGGCACAGCGACGCCATTGTGGTAGGCGGAGGCCTGGCCGGGCTCGCCGCGGCGGCGTACATCGCGCGCGCGGGGCGGTCAGTGACGCTGCTCGAGCGATCGAGCCAGCTCGGTGGCCGCGGCATGACGAACGATCTCAGCGGGTTCAAGTTCAACCTGGGGCCGCACGCCGTCTATCGCAAAGGCCCGGGTGCGAAGATCTATCGCGAGCTCGGCGTCGAGTACGCCGGCGGCGTGCCTTCGAACAGCGGCTACGCGATCCGCGACGGCGCGCTGCACTACCTGTCGCAGAGCCCGGTCTCCTTCATCACGACCCGGGAGCTGAGCACGCGGGCGAAGCTCGCCGTCACGCGCCTGCTCGTGCGCATCGCAACGCTCGACCCGAAGAAGCTGCGCCAGCTCACCGTCCGTGAGTGGCTGGACAAGATCGTGACGCAGCCGGAGGCACGCGGGCTGGCGACAGCGCTGGCGCGCATCGCCACATACGCGAACGATCCCGATCTCTCCGCGGAGGTCGCCGCGATGCAGCTGCAGCTCGCCAACCGCGGCGTGCTCTACGTCGACGGCGGCTGGCAGGTGCTGATCGATGGCCTGCGCGCAGCAGCCGAACGTGCGGGCGCGCGTGTCGTAGTCAACGCCGTCGCCGAAAAGATCGAAGGCGGTGCGGTGCGCCTGAAAGATGGCCGATCGCTCACAGCGGGCGCGATCGTGATCGCCGCGAGCCCGAGTGCCGTCGCGGGCATGATCGACAGCACCGCCGCGCGACAGTGGGCGCGCGACGCGGTCCCCGTGCGCGCGGCCTGCCTCGACGTTGGGCTGCGCCGGCTTCCGCAGCCGAAGCGCGGTTTCGCGTTCGGCCTCGATGAGCCACTCTACTTCTCGGTGCACACGCGCGCGGCGAAGCTGGCGCCGGACGGCGGCGCGACGATCCACGTCGCGAAGTACCTGGCCCCCGACGACCACGACGCGAAGGCCCACGAGCGCGAGCTCGAAGCGTGCATGGACCTCGTCCAGCCCGGCTGGCGCGATGAGCTCGCCGAGCGGCGCTTCCTGCCGGACATGAACGTGATCGAGGCGACGGTGCATGCCAGCGAGCGCGGACTTGCGGGCCGCCCCGGGCCGGAGGTGCCGGACGTGGAGAACGTCTTCGTCGCGGGCGACTGGGTGGGCGCCGAGGGCTGGCTGTCGGACGCGGCGCTCGCGAGCGCAAAGCGCGCCGCGGAGCTTGCCCTGGCGAAGCCGCGCATCACGGCGGCTCGGGACAAGGTGCCTGCAGTCGTCGCATAAGATGGTGGTGCCATGGACCGCGCCGCGACGTTCAGCGATCAGCGCCCCCTCCTCTTCTCCATCGCCTACCGGATGCTGGGCAGCGTGATGGACGCGGAGGACATGGTGCAGGAGACGTTCCTGCGCTGGCAGGACGCTCCCGTCGACGACGTGCGCGCGCCGAAGCCCTACCTTTCGACCGTGATCACGCGGCTCTGCATCGACCAGCTCCGCTCGGCGAAGAAGACGCGCGAGCAGTACATCGGCCCCTGGCTGCCGGAGCCGATCGTGACGGAGCAGACGGCGGAGGTCGACGAACATCTGGCGCTGGCGGACTCGCTCTCGATGGCCTTCCTGGTGCTGCTCGAACGGCTGTCGCCGGTCGAACGCGCGGCGTTTCTGCTCCACGAGGTGTTCGATTACGAGTATCCCGAGATCGCGCGCATCATCGACAAGAGCGAGGCCAACTGCCGCCAGCTGGTGCATCGCGCGCGACAGCACGTCACGGCGGGAGGCCGTCGTTTCGAGCCGACGCCCGAACAGCTCGAGGAGATCACACGCCGCTTCATCGCAGCTTCAGCCAACGGCGACATGCAAGGGCTGATCGAGCTGCTGTCAGACGACGTGATGCTCTGGTCCGACGGCGGCGGCGTGGTACCCGCGGCGATCAACCCGATCCGCGGGCCGGAGAAGATCGCACGCTTCTTCATCGGGCTGGCGAAGCGCATGCCGCCGAACACATCGTTCCGGGTCGCGCGCGTGAACGGCGCGCCGGGCTTCGTAAGCTACATCGATGGCGCGGTGTACTTCGTCGCCGAAGTGAACTTCTCGGACGGTCGCGTCGCGAGCTTCCGCATCGTGCGGAACCCCGAGAAGCTGCGCCACGTGCCGGCGCTCACGTAGGGGCGCCGACCTCTCCCCAACCCTCCCCGACGCGGGGAGGGGCACATCGTACGCAGTTCGGTATAGTGTGCAGCATGTCGCTGCGGATCGTGCAGGTCGATGCGTTCACGGACACGCCGTTCGCCGGCAACCCGGCGGCGGTGTGCCTGCTGCCCG
>JBGQHA010000296.1:0-3713 GCA_041497735.1 Dehalococcoidia bacterium
GACAGCATGTACAGCGTGTCGCCGTCGATGCCGAACCAGATCTCGATCTCGCGCGGCTGCCCGCTGGCGCGACCCGTCGTTGTCAGGTAGCAGAAGTCTTCTTCTATCATGTCAATCCTGAGCTAGTCGAAGGGCGGCCTGTTGAACCGTAGGGGCGCACGGCTGTGCGCCCGGCTGGATCTACCGCTCACCGTCCGAACGTCCAGACCTCCAGCGTGTACTGCATGCGCACCACATACTCGCGCTGCAGATCGCCGTACTCCTGCCGGCACCAGGCCTCGAAGTCAGCCACGAACGCGCCGTGGATGTCGGACGGTATTTCCCACGTCGACGAGTCGACGCGGTCGCGCAGGTTGTCGACGATCTTCTGCAGCGTGTCCCGCTCCTCGTCCTCCGCGTACACGATCGTCCGCTGCGATCCGCCGGCAGCGCGCAGCGCCTCGATGATCTGCTCCGGCTCCGGCCGCGGGCGCGTGGTGATGCCGTGCTTCGCAAACAGCTCCTTGCGCCTGTCCCAGACCTTCCGCCAGGGGTTCGGCTCCGGGTATTGCGTCACATCGTGCAAGAACACGCCGTCTGGCGTCAGCACGCGTCGCATCTCCGCGATCGTCGCGCGCCAGTCCGAGACCAGGTGCAGCACGTGCACCATCAGCACTGCGCGAAACGACGCGTCGCGTAGCGGTAGGCGCGTCGCGTCGCCCAGCAGCAGGTCGGGCGTCAGGTGCGCCGCGCCGAGCTGATCGCGTAGCCGTGCCATCATCCGCGCTGAGATGTCGATGCCGCTCACACGCACACCGCGCTCCATGAGCGGCCGCGTGATCCGGCCCGTGCCGATGCCCACCTCCAACAGACGCTCGATGCCGCGCTCGCCCAATATGCCAAGCAGCGCCTCGGTCTGCTTCGCGACGATGTGCGGCTCTAGCGCGCGCGTCGCGTCGTAGACGTCGGCCGCGTTGTCGAAGCTGACGCTCCCGCCGACGATCTTCTGCGTCACGATAGCCTCCGCCTCCACGCCTCGCCGAACACGATCGCCCCCGCCCCGATCGAAACGAGCGCGACCGGCAGCCACGGCGCGACCGGCTGCGAGCGACTCGCGCCGCCGCCGCTTGGGGGCAGGGCGGCGGCGGTGGGCTGGGGCGTCGCCGTTGGCGCTGCGGTCGGCAGCTCTTTGAGGCACGTCACCGTGCCGTTCTGGATCTGGACATCGATGTTCTGGGGACTCCCGGGCGTAGCATCCGCGAAGACATTCGTGGTGAGCGTGATGGCCGACGTGCCTGGAACAAGACACTTGAAAGACACGCTCCCGAGCGAGAACGTGCCGGTTACGCCGGTGACTGACGCGCCAGTAAACCGGCCTTCGTTGGATGCGTAGCTCATGCTGCAAACGCCCCCGAGCGTGGGTGAACAGCCTACCGGGTGAACCTTAGAAGGGTCGTACACCGGATCCACCGTCCATGCGCCCAGCCCTGGCTCGGGCAAGTCGCTGACGACGATGTTTACGGCCACGGGTTCGCCGACGACGCCGGTTGCGGACTGCACGCTCAACGTGCCGCTTATTCGGCCGCTACCGCATTGGATGGATCCATTCTCGATTGCCGGCTGCGGCGTGGCGGTTTCGGGGATGGCCGATCCCCACGAGTTGATGCCTACGGTGAGCGGGCTCGCACCGCGACCAGCGCAACGAAACGTAATGCCGGCGATCACCCACTCACCTGAAAGGTTCTCTGTTGAGGCCGCCGAGATGATGAGCGTGCCTTCGTCAGGCTGTTCGCACGCGCTGTTGGGGTCCACGGCACATGCGGTCATCTGTATGACGCTCGAATCGAAGTGGATCGTTATCGCATATGCCCCCACTCCCGGAGCCGGCACGTCGCTCGCCAGCACGTTCACGTACGCCGTTTCTCCAATTGCGGCGGCTCCTGATCCAATCCACACCGTCCCGCCGCCCGTCTGTGCCCGCGCCGTCGACGCAGTCATCGCCACGCCGACAAGCAGTGCCGCTGCCAGAACTGCTCGCCACATCGTTGCGCCTCCCTTCGACGCCTCATCCTACAACACGACCGTGCTATCATGATGCGCACATCATGATCGACGTCCTCGCCATCGTTGTCGCGCTCTTCCTGCTCTGCGGCCTCCTGGCGCTGCTGGGCACCGTGGTCTTCCGCGGGTCGGGCTTCTCCTTCCGGGGCTGGCAGTGGCACCCGAACATGGTCGGCCTCACCGTCGTCGTGCTCGCAGGCGCGCTCATCCTCTGGCGCTTCTTCCCCGAGTTCCTCTTCATCCCGATCATCCTGCCGTTCTTCTGGTTTGGGCGTGGCCGTAGCCATCGCGGCCCGACGTGGACCGTCCCGCATCGCGCACCCCCGCCGGCAAACCCAAACGCCCCCGACGACCGCGCCATCGACGCCCAGTTCCGCCGGGTTCAGGATCAGTAGCCGACCTCCCTCGCCCCCGGCCCCTCTCCCTCTCAGAGGGAGAGGGGTGGCCGCGAGGCCGGGGTGAGGGAGCGTTTCTTGTCCCTCAATCCGGCTCCTAAGTACAATGAAGCTGGTCGCCGGCGGCTGCGCCGGCTTCGCTTTTCGGAGGACACATGCGCGTCATCGGCCTCACTGGCGGCATCGCCAGCGGCAAGTCCGTCGTCTCCCAGCTCCTCGCCGGGCGCGGCGCCGTCATCCTCGACGCCGATAAGCTCGGCCACGAGAGCTACCGCCGAGGCACGGTCACCTTCGATGCCCTCGTCCGCGAGTTCGGTCCGGAGATCGTCGGGCCGGACGGCGAGATCGACCGCTCCGCCTTAGGCGGAAAGGTCTTCGCCGACCCTGGGGCCCGTCAGAAGCTCAACGCGATCGTCTGGCCCGCCATCAAGCAGCTCGCCCGCGAGCGCATCGAGGCCCTGCGCGGCGAGAGTGTGCCAATCGTTGTCCTCGAGGCCGCTGTCCTCATCGAGGCGGAGTGGTTCGACCTCGCCGACGAGGTCTGGCTCGTTGCCGTCTCGCCCGACACGGCACGCCGGCGCATGATGGAGCGCAACGGCCTCTCTGACGAAGAGGCGAACAAGCGCATCGCCGCGCAGCTCACGAACGAGCAGCGCCGGCCCCACGCGCAGGTCGTCATCGAGAACGACGGCTCGCTCGATGACCTTCGTCGCGCCGTCGACGAGGCGTGGTCCAAGCTGCAGGCGCAGGTGGCCGCGACATGACGCTGGCCGAAGACCGCACCGAGGGCGCCTATCGCGAGTACGCGATCGAGGAGTACCACCCGCATCGGGAGCCCTTTTATCTCCCGATCGCGGATGAGGTTGAGCTTTTCACAGCCGCCTTTAACCAGAAAATCCCGGTGCTGCTGAAAGGGCCCACCGGCTGCGGCAAGACGCGCTTCGTCGAATATATGGCGTGGAAGCTCGGCCGCCCGCTCGCGATCATCAAGGACGCCTCCGATGGCCGCGACGGTGAGACGCAACAGGCGTTGCCGCTGATCACCGTCGCCTGCCACGAAGACCTCACGGCGTCCGACCTCGTTGGCCGCTACCTGCTCGAGGGCGATGAGACGCGCTGGATCGACGGCCCGCTCACGCGCGCCGTGAAGGCCGGCGCCATCTGCTACCTCGACGAAGTCGTCGAGGCGCGTAAGGACACGACGGTGCTTATCCACCCGCTGACCGACCACCGGCGCATCCTGCCCATCGAGAAGCGCGGCCACGTCCTCGAGGCGGC
>JBGQHA010000297.1:0-3673 GCA_041497735.1 Dehalococcoidia bacterium
AGCGAGAAGGTCGATCTCATCGCCGTCACCGTCGGCCAGGTGATGACGCGCGACCCCGTCGTCATGCAGGAGCACGACACCCTCGCTGTCGCGTTGCACAAGATGTCGATCGGGGAGTTCCGCCACATCCCGTTGGTGATCGACGGCCGGGTGACGCGTGTCGTCTCCATCCAGGATGTGTTCCGTCACGTCAGCGCCTTCATCCAGGAGCAGCCTGCTCCGGCCTGATCGGCCTTCCCTCCCGCAAGATAGGGGCTCGCCCTAGCCCCGGCCTCTCTAGATTCGCTTCGAAGTGCCGAATCCTTCTATTGGAGGACGCGAGCCCCTTCGGGGTGAGCCGGTGACCTGTGTCCTGAGTCAGGCCCCTCCAACCAGCCGGACGTCGAAATAGCGATCAGGGAGGAACCATGGCGCTGACCAAGAACGGCCGCACCGTCATCGGCATCGTCGGACTGAGCGGCACAGGCGACGCTGTCCGCGATCATTTCGAGCGCAACGGGCATTCGCTCCGCGTCTACGACGCCGAGCGCGACATCGGCAGCCAGCGCTTGGTCAACGAAGCCGACGTCGTCTTCGTCTGTGTGCCGGCGCCGTTCCAGCCGAATACCGGCTTCGACGACCGTCTGCTGGAAGAAGCTGTCAGCCTGCTCGATGGCTCGAAAGTCATCGTGATCAAGTCGACCGTGCTGCCGGGCACAACGGAGGCCTACCAGATCCGCTACTCGCAGCACTGCTTCCTGTTCAATCCGGACTTCTGCCGCGACGCCCACGCGCGCACCGACTTCAGCTGTCCCGACCGGCAGATCGTCGGCTACACCGCGCAGAGCCGTCACCTAGCCGAGGCCCTGCTCGCCATGCTGCCGTCGGCGCCCTTCCGCAGCATCATGCCGTCTCGCGAAGCCGAGATGGCGAAGTACATGACCAACGCGTTCCTGGCGCTCAAGGTGACGTACGCGAACGAGATCTACGATCTTTGCACCGCGCTCGACATCGACTACGACCTCGTGCGCGAGGCGGTTGCCGCAGACCCGCGCATCGGTCCCTCGCACCTGGATGTGCTTGCCGACGGCTACCGCGGTTACGGCGGGGTTAGCCTGCCGCGCGACACGAAGGCGCTGCTCGAGCTGAGCGAGCGGCTGAATGTGCCCCAGCGCCTGCTGCGCACGGCCGATCGCGTGAACGCGTCGCTACTGCCCCCCAGTGACGATGCAGCTCTTCGCGTCGTACCCTTCGTTCCCGCGCCGGACGACGATCCGATCGAGGAGCAGGCGGCGTAAGCAACTCCCGCAGTACGAAAAGAGGCCCGCCTGAGGCGGGCCTCTTGGATTTCATGGCGACCCCGAGCGGATTCGAACCGCCGATCTCCGCCTTGACAGGGCGGCGTGTTTGGCCACTACACCACGGGGCCAGCTACGCCCGGCGAAGCGGGCGAGCTTTATTCTAGCACGCCGCCCGGCACTGCCCAATCCCGTAGCGGGCGCGAGGGGCATCGGCTATGATTGGCCCGCATGGACCCCAAGGACAAGGTCGCCGTCATTACCGGCGGCGGCTCCGGCATCGGCCTCGCCACGGCGAAGCTGCTGGCGCAGCACGGCGCGCGCGTCGTGATCGCCGACATCGACGCGCCAGCGGCCGAGCGCGCCGCGGCGGAGATCGCCGCGACCGGCGCACAGACACACGCGGTCGCCGTGGACGTCGCGGACCGCGAGCTGGTGCAGCGCATGCTGAACACGGCGGCGGAGCGCTTCGGCCGGATCGATATCGTCCACAACAACGCGGGCATCACGGAGCGCGGCGAGGACCTCTTCGCGCCCGATGCGCGCCGCTGGGAGGCCGTGCTCGAGATCGATCTCAAGGCGGTCATTCTCGGCACGCAGCTCGCCGTGCAGCACATGCGGCGTCAGGGCGGGGGCGGCGTGATCGTGAACACCGCATCGATGGCCGGTCTCGTGCCGACGGGTGCGTCGCCGGTGTACGCGGCGGCGAAGGCCGGCGTCGTGCACTTCACGCGCACGCTGGCCCATCTCGCCGCCGAAGGCATCCGCGTCAACGCCGTCTGCCCTACCTACACCGACACGCCGATGGTGCAGATCGCCGGCCCGGAGGCGATCGAAGCGCTCAAGCAAGCCGTCGGCGGGATCTTGCAGCCGGAGCAGGTCGCAGAAGGCGTGCTGGAGCTCATCCGAGACGATTCGCGCGCAGGGGCGGTGATGCGCGTCACCGTCCGGCGCGGCATCGACTACGCATTCGAACGCTGAGGAGGAACGAACATGGCTGGACGCTGGGACACGATCGATGTCGACGGCGCGATGCGCTGCTACGTGACGGAGCCCTCGGGCAGCGGGCCGTTTCCCGCCGTCGTGGTGATCCAGCACGCCGGCGGCGTCGATGAGTTCGTGCGGACGATGACCGATCGCGTCGCCGAGGCGGGCTTCGCCGGCATCGCGCCCGACCTCTATCACCGCGACGATCCGAAGAGCAGCGACGATCCGCTGACTCGTATGGGCCGCCTGCGCGATACGAACATCGTGCGCGACGTGCAGGCTGCCATCTCGCACATCAGCACGCTCGGCAATGTGCGAGCCGACCGCATCGGCATCACGGGCTTCTGCATGGGTGGACGCGTCGCGTACATGGTGGCGGAGCACAGTCCGGAGCTGAAGGCCGCCGTCGTGTTCTACGGCGGCAACATCATGCGGCCCTGGGGCGAAGGCCCGGCGCCGTTCGAGCTGAGCGATCGCATCGGCTGCCCAATCCTCGGGCTCTTCGGCGAGGACGACGGCAATCCGAACCCCGAGGACGTCGCCAAGCTCGACGCGGAGCTGACGCAGCTCGGCAAGGAGCACGAGTTCCACTCGTATGCCGGCGCGGGCCACGCCTTCATGAGCGAAGGACGCCCGAGCCACCGGCCGGAAGCCGCGGACGACGCGTGGCGCCGCTGCGTCGACTGGTTCAGCCACTACCTCAAACAGTGACGGACGTTATCGGGCCGGGCAGCCTCAAGCTCGTCGCCGGCTGCTCATCGAAACGATCGCTCGCGGACGCGATCTGCGGTCTGCTGCGCGAACGCATCGGCGAGAACGACGTGCGTCATCTGCGCAACGACGCATTCCTCGTCTACACCGACGCCGAATCCGCCGCGATCCGCGACTGGCTGTCCCCGCTCCTCAGCGAAGACGAGTCGGTGTTCGTCGTGGAGTTCGAGCGCTGGTCGGGCCGCGGCCCCGCGGCGGACACGCGCTGGCTGCTCCGGCGCGGCCACTAGGCGGGCGGCAGCGACTCCCAACCGCCCAGGTACGGACGGAGCGCCGCCGGCACCCGGATCGATCCGTCCTGCTGCTGGTGTACTTCCAGCAGCGGCGCGATGATGCGCGGCGTCGCGATCGCGGTGTTATTCAGCGTAAACGCGTGGCGCACCTTGCCCTCGTCGTCTCGATAGCGGAGGTTCGCGCGGCGCGCCTGCCAGTCGTGTAGCTCGGAGACGGTGTGCGTCTCCAGGTAGCGCTGCTGGCTGGGCAGCCAGCACTCGAGATCCCAGGCGCGCACCTTCCCGACCCCCATTTCGCCCGTGCAGAGCCGGATCACGCGATACGGCAGCTCGAGCGCCTGCACCAGGTGCTCGGCGTTCGCGAGGAGCGCGTCGAACCAGCGCCCGGACTCCTCCTTGTCGGCG
>JBGQHA010000298.1:0-3667 GCA_041497735.1 Dehalococcoidia bacterium
CCCAAGAAGGTCGCCCTGACAGCATCCATGCGGAAACTGCTGACCATCCTGAACGCCATGGCCCGCAGCAATACCAGCTGGCAAGACCAGGCGCAACCCCTTGCTCTGCAAGACAGTTGCTGAGCGCAGCGAAGAATCTGGTGGATTGTCATTGCTGGGCCGTGTGTCGAATGGCGCTCCTCGGCCGTGTCTTCGCGAGAGCCCGATCTCAAGGGGCCAACCCTTCGCGGAGCCTGTCCTGAGCGAAGTCGAAGGGCTCAGGGTGACAAGATTGCTCATCCCCGTCTCCTCGGCATCAGCACCGTGTAATCGAGGTCCAGCACCACGTTCGGGTGGTAGTGCTCCCGACCAGCCTGCCCTGAGCTTGTCGAAGGGACCTTCGTCTTCAGCTCGACGGCTTCCTTGTTCGGATCGAGGTCCTTCAGCGCCACGAGGCGCAGCCGCAGCGCGCCGCAGTCCGGCCGCGCGAGATCGATGCGCTCCAGGACGTCGGTCCAGGCGTAGAGCGTATCGCCCGCGACGGTCGGGTTCGTGTGGGAGCCGCCGTTGAAAGCAAGAATGCGGATGGCGTTCTCCAACCCGTCGTACGCGATGGCATGCGCGACCGAGATGATGTGCCCTCCATATATGATCCGCCGCCCCAGCCGCGAGTCCTTCTGCATGTGCGCGTTGAAGTGGACTCGCGCATTGTTCTGGTAGAGGCGCGTCGCCATCTGGTGCTCGGCCTCTTCTATCGTCATGCCCTGCGGGTGGACGATGCGCTCGCCGGGCTTGTAGTCCTCCCAGAACGCGCTGCCGCCCGTCGCGACGGGGTCGAAGCGCGCGAGGTCCAGCTCCGGCGGCACGACGAGGTGCTCGACGGAGACCCTGGGCGGCAGCTCCGGCGCGTCGTTCGCATCGCTCTTCGTCCTCGGATCGCGCTTGTTCACCATCGCCCAGCGGTAGAACTGGAGCACCAGCTCGTCGCGCTGGTTGTAGCCGCGCGTGCGTACCCAGACGATGCCGACGTCGTCGCGGGAGGTCTCGCGTTTGCCGATGACCTCCGTCTCGGCGCGCAGCGTGTCGCCGGGGTAGACGGTCGCCAGGAAGCGGACGTCGGCGTAGCCAAGGTTCGCCGGCGAGTTGAGAGTGATGTCGCCGACCGTCCTTCCGAAGACGATGTGGAAGACCAGCAGGTCGTGGGCAGTCTGCCGCTGGAAACCCAGCGAGCGGGCGAACTCAGCGGAGCAGTGGAGGGGCCGCCGGTCGCCGGTGAGCGCGATGTACAGCGCGAGGTCGCCGTCGGTGACGGTGCGGGGGACGGCGTGGCGAAAGACCTGCCCGACGGCAAAGTCCTCGAAGTAGTTCCCGGCGTGCCTCTTGGCTGGCATGGGAAGCGCGGCGCGTGGCGCCGCCCGCCGAATTGTAGCCGAAGCCTCCTACCTGCAAAAGCGGGGCTCAACTGATCACAAACCCGGCCTTGGGAGACCAGCGGGGGGGATCTCTCAAGGCCGGGTGCGGCGCATCGGGCAGGAGGTCTATCGAGCCGATGCCGTCTGTGAGCCGCGAAAGAGGAACGACAGGATCGATCGGTGGCGGTACGGGGGTGGGGCATGCTGGACGTTGAGAGTGCTGGCTCGCGACGGCGTCAGGGCCTGCCGTCGGAGAGCCGCTCGCGCGCCTTCCCTGTTGTGTTCCTCGGTCGCGGCCCGGGCTAGTTCGGATAGGTACATGGCGTCCCTTGCCTTTCTCCTTCCAAGCATAGATTCCGGGCGCGGGACGTACTATGATCTACTTCACACAAGATGATCGAAAACGAACAGCTCCTCAGTGACATTCCGCTGCTCGCCCGCCTATCGAAGGGGGACCTGCGCGCGATCGCGTCGCGCGGCCGTGTGCGGTCGTACGCGGCAGAGCAGACGATCTTCGCAGAGGCCGCGCCCGGGGACTCGCTCCACATCGTGATCGAGGGTAAGGTGCGCATCTCCGTCCTCTCGCCCGATGGCGTCGAGGCGACCGTGGCGTTGCTCGGGCCGGGAGAGTTCGTGGGCGATCTGGCTCTGCTGGACGGGCGCCCTCGCTCCGCAAGTGCGATCACCACCGGCCCGACGCGTACGCTGGTGGTGAAGCGCGACGACTTCCGGCGCTGGCTGGTGGAGCGCCCATCGGCGGCTCTGGCGCTGCTCGAGGCGCTCAGCGTGCGCGTTCGGCGCACCGACGAGGCGCTCGCTGACCTGTCGTTCTTTGCGCTGCCGCGCCGCCTGGCGAAACGGCTGCTCGCGCTCTCCGCAGACCACGGCGAGGCGCAGCTCAGGATCACGCAGTCGCAGCTCGCTTCGATGCTGGGCGTCACGCGGGAGAGCGTGAACAAGCAGCTCAACGAGTTCGCTCGCCGGGGCTGGGTGAAGCTTGGGCGCGGCTCCGTCAGCCTGCTCGACGCTCCGGCGCTCCGCTCGGTCTAGCTCCGGCGTAGCACGTCGGCTGTGGTGGGGGTATGCTGGAATCGATGGCTTCCGCAACGGCTCCCCAGGCCCCGGCGCGCGATCACGGCGATTCGGAAGCACGCGCCTTACGAGCGCTCGCCCGCCTCGTTCAGAGCGGCGTGCCGAACAAGCCGCTCGATGCGCTCCAGCAGGTCGTCGAACTGGCGCGGGAGTTGACCAGCGCACGCTACGCCGCGCTGGTGGTGACCGACGGCCGCGATCACGTCGAGGGGTTCGTCGTGAGTGGACTCGGCGCCGAAGAGGAGCGCAAGCTGAGGGCGGCGCCCCAGGGCCACGGCCCGCTGGGCACGATGCGCCAGGACGGCCTCGCGGTGCGTATCGACGACCTGGAGGCGTACGCCGCCGCATTCGGCTTCCCGCCCAGGCATCCTGGTATGAAGACGCTGCTGGGCCTCCCGATCTGGGTCGAGCGCGACCTGCGCGGGGCGCTCTATGTCACCGATCGCGAAGGCAGCGAGCCGTTCCGCGACGAAGACGCTGCGGCGCTTCACATCCTCGCCCGCCACGCCGCCGCGCTCATCGCGACGCGCTGGTACTAACTCATGCGCCTCCTGACGTACGAACGCGACGGCGAACCGCGCCTCGGCCTGCTGGCCGGCGACCGCATCGTCGATGTCGCAGACGCAAGCGGCGGAGCGCTCCCCAGCGATATGCTCTCGTTCATCGAGCGCGGTGAGTCAGCGCTCAAGGCCGCGCGTTCGTTGACTGACTCGGACTCGTCGATACCCCTCGCCGGAACGAAGCTGCTCGCGCCGATACCGCGTCCGGCGCGCAACATCGTGTGCGTTGGGCTGAATTACGCTGAGCACGCGTCGGAGTCGCGCGTCACGACGGGCATCCCGGAGGTGCCGGTCTACTTCACGAAGCCGCCGAGCACGGTCATCGGACCGGACGTGGCGATCCCGTGGCATGGCCACGTCTCGCGGCGGATCGATTGGGAGGTGGAGCTCGTCGCGGTCATCGGTCGTCGGGGACGGGACATAAGGGAGGATCAAGCGCTAGCGTTTGTATTCGGGTACACCATCGGAAATGACATAACGGCACGAGACCTCCAGGCGCGCCACCAGCAGTGGTACAAGGGCAAGGGCCTCGACGGCTTCTGTCCTCTGGGGCCCTGGATCGTGACCGCGGACGAAATCCCGAATCCGCAGGCGCTCCGGCTGCAGCTCCGCGTGAACGGCGAG
>JBGQHA010000299.1:0-3655 GCA_041497735.1 Dehalococcoidia bacterium
ATCGTCGGCAGCGAATCGCATGTGTTGCACTATGAGGTGGCAGGCGCCGCCGGGCTGGGCGGCATCCAGCTCCGCCCGATCGCGAACAATGACCGCGGCTCGATCGACGCCGATGAGCTGGCCGGCACGATGCGTCCGGAGAATATCCACATGCCCCGGACGGCGCTGCTCTGCCTCGAGAACACGCACAACCGCTGCGGCGGCGCGGTGCTCGCACCTGATGAGATCGCCGGCCTCGGGACGATCGCGCACCGTCACGGCGCTGCCGTACACCTCGATGGCGCGCGCATCTTCAACGCGGCGGTTGCGCTCGGGCTGCCGGCCTCGGAGCTTGCAGCCGAGGTCGATTCCGTCACGTTCTGCCTATCGAAGGGGCTTTCGGCGCCCGTCGGTTCGCTCGTCTGCGGCTCCGCCGGGTTCGTCGCGCGGGCGCGCAAGGCGCGTAAGATGCTGGGTGGCGGCATGCGCCAGGCCGGCGTCATCGCCGCGGCGGGCGTCGTCGCGCTCGAGACGATGATCAATCGCCTCGCCGAAGACCATGCGAACGCGCAGGTGCTGGCGAGAGGCCTCGCCCAACTGCCGGGAGTCCGCATCGATCCGGAGCGCGTGCAGACGAACATCGTCGTCTTCGGCGTCGACGACGGCGTGTCGTTCCAGCAGCGACTGCGCAAGGCCGGCGTGTTGACCACCGCGTTCGGGCCGTCGCGCGTGCGCATGGTCACCCACTACGGCATCGAGCGCACAGACGTGGAAGAAGCGCTGCAGCTTGTGCGCCACCTCGTCGAGGCGGCGGCCTAGCCGATGCGCGCCGTTCTCGCCCTCCTGCTCATGCCGGCGCTGCTCGTAGGGATATCATGCCTATCGCCGAAGCCGCCGCCGCCAACATCCGATCTCGCGATCACGGTCCCGTGGCCCGATCAGGAGCAGAGCCACTATGTGCTGCTCGATCGTAAGAGCAATGAACAGATGGGTGAGGGCACGCTATCGGTCACGAAGCAAGACGGCCAGTACGAAATGCGCCAGACCTTCGTCGGAAGCGAGAAGCACCCGGGAACTGACATCAGCACGGTCGATGTTGATGCCGAGACGCTGAAGCCAATCTCCTTCCACCGCAAGCAGGACCTGCCCAACCAGACGCAGGAAGTGAAGGGCGACTACGACTACATCAAAGGCATTGCCAACATCACAGAAGTGACTGGCGGCAAAGACCGGCCGGTGCCGCTCCGGCTGCCGAACAACTACTACGACAATGACACGGCCGTGTTTCTCTGGCGCACGATCCCCTTCGTGGAAGGCTACACGACGGCGTATCGCACGGTGCTGACCGGCAGCGCATCGCAGGCGGTAGTCCAGCTCAAGGTGCTCGGCAAGGAAGAAGTCACCGTGCCAGCCGGCACCTACCAGGCGTGGAAACTGGAGATCCGGTCCTCCGGCGTGAAGCAGTTCGCCTGGTTCGCCGATACGCCGCAGCGGCCATTGGTGCAGTACAACAACAGCTTCCAGCTCTTCCAGCTCACCGGCCAGCCGTAGACCAGAGGCAGCCGATCTTTGCCGCCCGGGCCGCCTGCTCCTCGGCGAGGAGATCGTCGCGATACGTTCCGTCCTGCCGCCAGGCGTACGCCAGCCCTTCGGCGATCAGCTCCGCATCCACCGATACGCCGCTCGCGTCGAAGACGTAGCGCAGGAGCCTGCGGTAGCGATCGCGATCACGAGCATCCGGCAGCAGCAGCACCGACGCGCCGATGAGCTGCTGGTTGCGGTTCTTCGCCTCCTGGTAGCACGCTTGGCCGCGCTCTGTCGTGTTGATGCCGTAGTAGCGCACGCGCTCCTCGCTGCCACCGATGTCGACGACGATCGTGTCGCCGTCGATCACGCGCACGACTTGCGCCGATTCCAGCAGCGACGGATCGGGTCGGATGACAGGCAGAACGACGTGCGATGCTGCCGCCTGGGACGTCGCAGACGGTGCGGCCGCAACGGGAGGGGCAGCGCCGAGCAGGGTCGCCGTCGCTGTGGAGCCGGCGGCTGGAGCGCTGCCACCTCCGCCTCGTCCGAGCACGAACAGCAGGACGGCGATGCCCACTGCTGCCCCGAGACCAACGGCCCCGAGGCCGTGACGCCTGCGGAAGCGGATTCGGCTGCGACGGCGACGTAACATTTGGCCCCTGTGCTGAGTATGACGAGCCAGAACAGCGTGCTACAATTGCCTCCAGTTTACATAGAAGGAGAACGTACAGTGCGCAGTAGAGTACTCGCGGCGGTCCTGGCAGCGTTGGTGGCGGGCATCGGGCTGGCGCAGCCCAGTCCTAACTCGGCTGCTGCGCAGACGCCTGTTTCGGGCCTGAGCCTGTGGATCGGTATTGACGGTGTCCCCAATTGCGATACGCAGAGCGGCGACGCATCTTGCAATCTGACGCCGGGCAGCACGTTCCTTGTTGCAGCCCATCTTGATCCACTGCCGACTTCCGTCACGAGCTATGGAGGGTACGATATCGACCTGACGTACACCGGTGTCACCGCGAATCAAGATGCGAGCACTGATGCTTGGCCTGACTGCTCGTTTCCCGCGAGCTCATATGACACGCCAGGGGAAGTTCAATTCGCTTGCGCCGTCGGTTTGCCTCCAGCTACCGGATCGACATATTCCGGAGTCATCGGGACGACCAGCTTTACCTGCACTCAGTCCGGTGGCGTCACGCTCGTGCATGCTGCCGGCAAGACAGACGTCATCGAATTCGACAACATCAGCAAAATTGACGGAGAAGCCTCCGGTACCACCGACAAGCTCACGATCAACTGTGTGCAGGGCGGCGCCGTTCCGCCCACGCCCGCGCCTGTCGCAGGCCAGACAGGCTCGCCGCAGCAGCAGGGGACTCCTCTCGCGCCCACAGAAGCCGCCAAGGCGACTTCGACGGCGCAATCGCAGGCAACCGCGACCGCCAAGGCCGTCGCGACAGCCGCGAAGCAAACGCCAGGCCCTGCGGGCAACAGCACCAGCGGCGGCGGCGGACTGGCCGGTTGGCTCATCGCCGTCATCATCGTCGGCGGAGTGGCGGCAGCAGGCGCCGCGGGTGTCGTCGGCTGGCGCGTCATGCAGAGCCGCGGCGGTGGGGGTACGCCACCAGCGTAGCCTTCCGCGAAGGCCGGCCTTGGCCCGGCGAGCACAAAGTGTAGTGTAAATCGACCATAACGGCGGTATGCTGGTGGCATGGCGAAACGTGGCCGGCCGCCGCATCCCGATGTCCTCACGCCGCGCGAGTGGGAAGTCCTCGACTGCATCCGACATGGGCTCTCCAACGACCAGATCGCAGAGCGGCTCGGCATCAGCCTGGACGGCGTTAAGTACCACGTCACGGAGATCCTCACCAAGCTCGGCCTGGAGAACCGCCACGACGCCGCCCGCTGGCAGCAAGAGCGCGCGCCGGCGCTCGCGCTGCTCTTCTGGCGGCGGCTGGGCGCTCGATGGCTCTCGCCGGCCATCGCGGGCTCCCTGGCTGCCGGTCTTGCCGTTGGTGCGGGTCTGCTCGCCTGGGCATTGATCACGACGAGTGGGCAAGGAGCCAAGACGGCAGCGGACGCACCCGCGACGCCGTCGGACAACCGGCCACTGGTGGGATACGCAGTTGTCGCGCTCAGTACAGATCCGTTCGCACCG
>JBGQHA010000300.1:0-3639 GCA_041497735.1 Dehalococcoidia bacterium
CGTGATGAAGCGCCTGTCCGACCTCAACTCCCGCATCGAGACCTGGCGTACGCTCGAGCGACGCGTCGCGGAGGCGCGCGAGCTCGTCGATCTCGCCGACGCCGAACGTGACGTGCAGCTCTCGGACGATGTCGCTCGCGAAGTAGAGGCCATCGCTGCGGAGCTCGATCGCCTCGAGCTCGAGCTCACCTTCGCGGGCCCGTACGATCAGCGCAGCGCCATCCTGGCGATCCACGCCGGCGCGGGCGGCACCGAGTCGCAGGACTGGGCCGAGATGCTCCTGCGCATGTACCTGCGCTGGGCCGAGCGCCGCGGACTGCAAACGGAGGTGCTGGACATGACGCAGGGCGAAGAGGCCGGCATCAAGAGCGTCATGCTGGAGGTGCGTGGGCCGCTCGCGTACGGCTACCTCAAGTCGGAGCGCGGCGTGCATCGCCTCGTCCGCCTCTCGCCCTTCGATGCGGATCACGCGCGCCACACGTCGTTCGCGCTCGTCGAGGTGCTGCCCGAGGCCGAGAGTGCGGCCGAGGTGAAGATCAACTCCGACGAGCTCCGCATCGATACCTTTCGCGCCAGCGGCCACGGTGGCCAGAACGTCCAGAAGAACTCGACCGCGATCCGCATCACGCACATCCCCACCGGCCTCGTCGTCACCTGCCAGAACGAACGCTCGCAGTCGCGCAACAAGGAGAGCGCTCTCCGCGTACTCGAGGCGCGCCTGCTCGAACGCGAGGTCGATCGCCAGGCGCAAGAGCGCTCGAAGCTCAAAGGCGAGCACGTCGCGGCAGGGTGGGGGAACCAGATCCGAAGCTACGTCCTGCACCCCTATAAGATGGTGAAGGACCACCGCACCGACTACGAGACCAGCTCCGCCGAAGCCGTCCTCGATGGAGATCTCGATCCCTTCATGACCGCGTACTTGAAGTCCCGGATCGGTTCCGACAGCGCATGAAGCGCGCGCTAGCCGCCGTCTTCATGCTCTCGATGCTGCTCCTCGGCGCACCGCACGCCGCGCGCGCCCAGTCCGCGATCGATGTCACCAGCACGAATGCCGAGATCTCGTTTCCCCAGGGCATCACGTTTACCCTGGACGTCACCGTCAGCGGTACGCTCGACGACGTCCGTATCGATTACCAGATCGCTCCCGACGGCGTCCGCACGACGGCCGTCCCCCAGTGCACGAGTGGCCAGGCCGTCCACTGCACGTTCCGCTTTGCCAACAGCCAGAGCAACCCGCTCATCCCGGGCGGCGTCGTCACGTACTCGTGGTCGCTCACGTCAGGCGGTCAGACACAGGACACGCCGTCACAAACCGTCACCTACATGGACACGCGTTACGACTGGAAGACGGTCAGCGACGGCAACCTCACCCTCTGGTACTACAGCGGCAGCGAGAGTGATGCGCGCGCCGTGCTGAAGGCCGGACGGGAGAGCATCGATCAGACCAGCGCGCTGATCAACACCCACGTTGAGATCCCGCTCAAGATCTTCTACTACGACACGGCGGAGGAGATGCAGCCTGCCATCGTCGCCAACAACGCGCCCGGCGTCATCACGCTCGGTGAGGTCGTCTACTCAGACACCGCCATGGTGTCGCGGGACTACAGTCCGAAGGACATCGCTCGCCACGAGGTCGCCCACATCGTCCAGCGCACCGCGATGGCGGGCCCGTACTCGCACAACGAGCCCGACTGGCTCAACGAAGGCACCGCCGTCTATGCCCAGACCCAGCCGCTGCAGGACCAGCGCGACGCGATCGGCGCCGCCATCCGCACCGGCGATGTCATCTCGGTGCGCAGCATGAGCTCCGCATCGAGCGGCGCCAGCAGCAACACCGTCAGCCTCTTCTATGGCGAAGCGTGGTCCCTCACCAAGTTCCTCATCGATACCTACGGCCAGGAGAAGTTCGCGCAGCTCTTCGTCGCGCTCAAGACCGGCTCGACGACAGGCCGCGCGCTCCAGCAGGTCTACGGCTTCGACGAGGACGGCTTCGAGAACGCCTGGCGCGCCAGCAACGGCCTCCCGCCCCGCACGCCCGTCGCCACGGCGGCGCCCACGCCACAGCTGACCGCAACCGCGACGCATTCCAGCAGCGACGGCTCCAGCGGCAAACCGCTCGGCCTCATCGCCGGCGTCATCCTTGCCACGATCATCATCGCCGGAGGCCTGCTCGGCCTCGGCGTCGTCCTCGCCCGCCGCCTCTAATTCCTGCTGTCATTCCGAGCGCAGCGAAGGACCTTCCGTAGCTTCGACGAGCCGGCGAGCTCTGGCGAGACTGTCATTCCGAGCGAAGCGAGGAATCTGATCCCTCGCGATGGCAACGCGTCCGCCGGAAGGCCCGGCAAACCCCGTGATTCTGAGCGGTAAGTCCGCCGAGAGGCGGACGACAGCGAAGAATCTCACCTCGCTTACGCAGGACATGTCCATGCCCATCGAACAGCGTGCCGCACCTGCTGGCCGGTACCAACGACCAGCAACTAGCGACCAGAGACAAACCCCTACCGGTTCGTCGACGCCGCACCCTTCCCCAGCGACGGGTTCTCGCGGCTCAGCGGCAACACCACCGCGCCGAAGTACTCCGGCCGGTAGCCGTACACCTGGTACGTGCTCCGCTCCGCGTCAGGCGTCACGTAGATCGTCGCGCCCTGGTGCTGGAACTCCTGCATCGTCTTGTAGTCCAGCAACCACACGTACTTCACGTTGTGCGCGCGGTCGGTTGCCAGCCCCTTGTCCGAAAGCTGGCTGATCGCCGTGAGGTCCTTCTCGATCGTGCCGATCTGGAGCTGGTCCTTGTTCAGCATCACCAGCTCCGGATAGATGAAGCCCACCATCACCACCGCCGGGCGCTTGATGTCGCGATTCGTCACCGTCATCTCGCGCACCTCGTCCGCGAAGGCCCGCTGGTTGCGCATCGTGTCCAGGTCGGACAGCACCATCCCGCGCCCGATGCGCGCCGACGTCAGTTCGCTCGTTCCCAGCCCTGAGTCCGTGCCTGGCGTCGTGATATCGACGAAGCCGGCCAGTACAATCACCGCCAGGCACGCCACCAGCACCGCCTTGCTCATGTAGCGCGCCATCAGGAAGAAGCCGAAGGGGAAGAGCGGGATCAGGTACGCGATCTCGTGCGGCAGCCGCGTGTACGACAGGAAGTACAGGACGATGACGGCTACCCACGTCATCACCTGCGGGTTGTCGATGACATCGCGTGGCAACGAACGCACCCGTCGCCACGAGAGCGCGAATGCGACGATCACCGCCAGCGCCCCGATCACGCCGAGGCCGTCCTTCCCGAGTGTGCGGACGAAGTCGCTCGCCGGGATCTTCTGGTCGTAGAAGTTGAAGAAGTTCAGCCCGTAGTCCATCAGCACCGGCGTGTATGCGCCCAGCGCCACCGCGACCGAGATCGCGGTGAGCGGCCGGATCTGGTCCCGCTTCTTGCTCCGAAGGATCAGCAGCCAGAAGACGGGCAACATCAGGCCCGACGTCAGCCGGAAGCCAGTCGCGGCCCCGAGGCTCACCCCCGCGAGCGCCGGCGCGTCGTACAGCAGCGCCAGGTAGGCGCCCATCACGAACGTCAGCGCCCACATGTAGTCCATCGTCGTGGTGCTGTTGATCCAGAGCAGCGGCGTAAACGCGAAC
>JBGQHA010000301.1:0-3637 GCA_041497735.1 Dehalococcoidia bacterium
GGGCGCACCTCGTCTGCGCGCATCACGCTCTCGAGCGCGAGCGGGTACGCCGTCGGCTCGACGCCCTCCGTATCGAGCGCCTGCAGCGTCTCGAAGTGCGCCAAGATGTCGCCGAGCTGCTCCTGGAACTTCGCGACGTCCTCGTCGCTCAGCCCGACGCGCGCCAGCTCGGCGATGTGTAACACTTCTTCTCGTGACAGTCCCACAGATACACTCCGAAGCTAATCTGGCGAGTATAGCATGACCTTTCCTGTTGAAGAGCGCCTTGGTACGCTGAGAAAAGCGGGGCCAACGGAAACAGCATGATGGCAGAAGCCCCAGTCGCGAGTTCCAGAGAGCAGGTGGCTCTCGGGAACCCCAGTTTCGTCTGGCGGGCCGGACAAGACCGCCGGCTCGATCTGATCCGACGTTACGTCGGCCTCGAGGGCGCGCGCGTCCTCGATATCGGCTGCGGGATCGGTACCTACGTGCGCAAGCTCCTCGATCTGACCCGCGACGCCTACGGCATCGACATCGACACCGCACGCGTGCGCCAGGGAGGTACCGGCACGCTCGCGGCCGCCGTGAGCGAGGAGCTCCCCTTCGCGACGGGCTCACTCGACGCGGTGCTGCTGAACGAGGTGATCGAGCATGTCAGCGACGACAGGGAGACGCTGCGCGAGGCCTGTCGCGTAGTCCGGCCGGGCGGTCACGTGATCATCTTCGCCCCGAACCGCCGCTACCCGTTCGAGACGCACGGCGTCTATCTCGGCAAGCGATTCGTCTTCGGCAACATCCCGTTCGTCAACTACCTGCCGAACGTGTTGCGCCGCCGCCTCGTGCCGCACGCGCGCGCCTACTCGCGGGGCGACATGCGCCGCCTCATCGCCGGCCTGCCGGCCGACGTCGTAGTGAACACGCAGGTCTACCCCGGCTTCGACAACATTGCGGCGCGCCGACGTTGGCTGGGATCCCTCCTCCGAGCCGCGTGCTACCGCCTGGAGCAGACTCCGCTGCGCGCCTTCGGACTCTCGCACTTCATTATCTTGCGCACGCGGTCCGCGCCACAGCATGGCTCGTAACCACGCGGCGTATCGATACATGGCCTATCGCCGGCGACGGCGCAACGGCCACGGCATGCCGCGCTGGGCCATCGCGCTCATCGCGCTCGCGTGCCTCGGCGTCGTGGGCGCCGGCGCGGTCTTCGCCACCGGCTACATCGTGTACCAGAACTACGCCGACGGCTTCGTTTCGCCGGAAGTCGCCATCGCCCAGCAGCCGAGCGGCGGAGCGCGCATTCTCGATCGTAACGGCAACCTGCTCTACGAGTTCCTCGATGACGCCTCGGGCCTGAGAGAGCCCGTAAAGATTGACGACATCGCCTTCTACCTCGTCCTCGCCACGGTCGCTACCGAGGACTCGACGTTCTTCACCAATCCGGGCGTCAACTACAACGGTCTGGTCGCAGCCGCGTTCGACAACTTCTCGCCGTTCGGCCAGAAGCCGGGCTTCCTCCAGGGCCGCGGCGGCAGCTCCATCACGCAGCAGCTCGTCAAGAACATCTACTTCACGCCGGAGGAGCGCTCAAAGCGCAGCGTGTCGCGCAAGATCAAGGAGACCGTCTACGCGCTGGAGCTCACGAAGCGTTATCCAGGCCCCGAGGGCAAGGCCCAGATCATGGAGTGGTACCTCAACTCCATCTCGTACGGGAACGTCTTCGTGGGCATCCAAGCCGCCAGCCAGGGCTACTTCGGTGTGGACGCCAAGGACCTGTCGATCGCGCAGGCGGCCACGCTTGCCGCCGTCCCCTCCTGCCCGACCTGCTACGACCCGTTCACCGATCCGGACGCCGCGACGGCGCAGCGCAACGTCGTCCTGCGCCGCATGTATCAGGAGCACTACATCGATGCCGGCCAGCTCTTCGAGGCCGCCGTCACGCCGCTCAAGCTCGCGCCGAAGGGCTACAACATTAGAGCGCCGCACTTCGTCTTCGACGTGGTCAAGCCGCAGCTGGAGCAGATCTTCGGCGCGGATGCCCTCAAGCGCGACGGCCTAGTCGTCTACACCACGCTCGACTCGCAGTTCCAGGACTCCGCGCAGTCCATTCTCAACGGCTGGATCGACGAGTTCGAAAGCTCGGGCGGCCACAACGGCTCCGTCGTTGCGATGGACCCGGGTACAGGCCAAATTCTCGCCTACGTCGGCAGTCGTGACTTCTTCAACGAAGACATCTTGGGCCAGAACGATATGGCCCAGGCCCTCAACTCACCCGGCTCGACATTCAAGCCCATCACGTACATCACCGCCTTCATGGACCTGGGCTGGGGTCCCGGCACCATGATCATGGACCAGCCGATCCCATCGAAGTATTGGGATGGCCAGAACCCGCCGCGCAACCCGGTGGCCCACTCCGGCCCGATCCCGGCCCGCAACGCGCTGGGCAACTCACTCAACATCCCCGCGATCAAGACGATCCTAAGCGTCGGCGTGGAGAATGTGATCGAGCAAGGGAAGAAGATGGGCATCACCACGCTCGACGGCCGCGACCTCGGTCCCTCGATGACCGTCGGTGGCGTCGACGTTACGCTCGAAGACATGGTGTACGCCTACACGGCATTCCCCAACCTCGGCATCCAGCGCGGCATCCAGAGCACCGTCTCTCGCCCACCAGGCAACCGAGCGCTCGATCCGATCTCGATCCTCCGCGTCGAGGACCGCGAAGGCGACATCCTCTATCCGATCATCGACGGCCAGCCGGCCCAAGAGGCGCAGCCGCAGGAAGTTCGCGTCGCGCCGGCGCAGGAATCGTTCGAGATCAATAGCATCCTCACCGACCCGAACGCCTTCTGCCTCACGTACGGCTGCGGTGGCCTGAGCGTCCCCGGGCACACGGCCGCCTTCAAGACCGGCACGAGTGAGCCGTACACCCAGATCGGCCTCATCGGCGATACCTGGACGTTCGGCTACACGCCGCAGATCGTCGTCGGCTCCTGGTTCGGCAACGCCGATAACGCGCCGATGACCGGCATCACGAGCACGAGCGTCTCATATCGCACGGTCCGCGACGTGATGGCGGAATATCTGAAGGACAAGCCCAACGTCGCGTTCGAGGTGCCTGACGGCATGACGAAGGTAAGCGTCTGCGTCCCCTCCGGACTGAAACCCACGCCGGCCTGCCCGATAACGTCACCCCTCGACTGGCTCGCCCACCCGCCCACGCAGGACGACAACTGGTGGCAGATCCAGGACGGGCAGCACGTAGTCGTTCCTCCGAGCGACATCAACCAGTTCCGCCGCGAGGATGCGCTGCTCTGGCAGAACGAGCCCGGCATTGCACCGCCCACGACGCCGACGCCCGGCCCGAACGAGACGCCTCAGCAGCTACGGCAAGGGACGGCAACGATCGCCTCGCCGTTCTCGAACAGACCGGTCGAGGGCATCACGCCCATCGCCGGAACCGCGACGTCGGACAACTTCCTGTCGTACGTGCTGCAGTACCAGTCCGATGCCGAGCCGAACGCGTGGACGGTGATCAGTCAGGGCGATGCGGAAATTACGAACGGCATCCTGGGCACCTGGGACACACGAGGTATCCCCAGCGGCCTCTACACGCTGCGCCTCGTCGTGAACGACAGCTCAGCCGGCCCGCTGACGGCGA
>JBGQHA010000302.1:0-3596 GCA_041497735.1 Dehalococcoidia bacterium
CTCGTGCAGCCGTACGCGCTCCTCGCGCACGAGCAGTTCCACGCCGCGGGCGTGCCGCACAACGGGCCCTCCGTGCGGACGCTGGCGCAGACGCTGGCGGGACGGACGCTGCTCGGTCTGCTGCGCCTGCGCGAGGACGACTTCCGCCGCGATCTGGTGATGGACTGGCTCAGCGCTGCCCCGGTGCTCGGTGAAGACAAGCGCTCCGTTCCCGCCCACCGCTGGGACCTCATCTCGCGCTCCGCCGGCGTCGTGAAGGGCGAGATGCAGTGGCGTCAGCGGTTGGAGCGGCGACGCTACTCCCTCGGGCAGCAGAAGCGCGCGCTCGAGGAAACGGACGAGGAAGACGATCCGAAGCGGCGCGGCATCGAGGCCGACATCGATCATGTCCAGCGCCTGTCCGCCTTCATCGATGAGCTGATCGAGCGCGTGCGGCCGCGGCGCTTCACCACATGGGAGCAGTTCGCCGGCTGGGGGCGCGGGCTGCTCGACCGCTACCTCGGCGGCGAAGCGCACGGCGCTTCCTGGCCGGAGGAGGAGATCGAGGCCCGCCGCGCCGTGGACGGAGCGCTGGAGGCGCTCTCGACGCTCGGCGACGTCCGTGCGGAGATCGACGAGCGCACGTTCATCCGCGCGCTCGAGCGCGAGCTCGAAGCGCCGGCCGAGCGCGTCGGTCACTTCGGCGACGGCGTGTTCATCGGCCGCATCGCCGACGCGACTGGCGCTGACTTCGACGTCATCTTCGTCGCCGGCATGTCGGAAGGCGTGCTGCCGTCGCGTTCACGGGACGATCCGCTCCTGCCCGACCGCGAGCGGGCCGCGGGCGCCGGCCTGCCGCTGCGCACGCAGCGCCACATCGAAGAGCGCCGCGACTACCTCGCTGCGCTCGACTCGGCGCCGGAGCGCATCCTCGTCTATCCGCGCGCGGACCTGCGCGGCCAGCGCGGAAAGTTGCCTGCGCGCTGGGTGCTGGAAGCGGCATCGCGGCTCGAAGGCCGGCGTGTCTTCAGCGCTGACCTCGCTCTGTTGCCGTCGCGCCCGTGGTTCTCAGCGGTTGCATCGTTCGAAGCGGCGCTGAGCGACGGCAGCCAGCCGGCGTCCGGCCAGGAGTACGACCTGCGCAGCATGCTCCGCTGGCAGGGCGCGGGGCAGCGGCCTCTCGATCACTATCTCGTGCGCGCGACAGACGAGCTGAGCGGAGGCATCACCTCAGCGATCGACCGCGCCGGCGCCGCGCTCACGCGCTGGGACGGCCGCGTGCCCGCCGATCCGGCGCTCGCGCCGTCGGCGGAGCAGCCCGTCTCGCCGACGGCGCTCCAGACGTGGGCGGCGTGCCCGTTCCGCTACTTCCTCGCGCGCTTGCTCAACGTCGCAGAGACGGCGAAGCCCGAAGACACGCTCACGCTGACGCCGCTCGAGCGCGGCAATCTCATCCACCACGCGCTGGAGCAGTTCGTGCGCGAAGCGCCGCCGCGGACATCGCCGGACGAGCCGTGGAGCGCGGCTGAGCGCGCGCGGCTGATCGCCATCGGCGAGGAGCTCTGCAGCAGCGCCGAAGCGTCCGGCATCACGGGCCGCCCGCTGCTCTGGCGGCTCGACCGCGAGCGCATCCTGCGCGATCTGCGCGACTTCCTCGAACACGACGAGGCGCTGCGGTCGGAGCACGGCGTTGTGCCCGTCGAGGTGGAGCTTTCCTTCGGGCTGGACGGCGGCGATCCGCCGGTGACGCTGCGCCTGGCCGATCGCGCCATCGCGTTGCGCGGACGCATCGACCGCGTCGATGTCGCGCCGGACGGTTCGCACATCCTCGTGCTCGACTACAAGAGCGGGTCGCCATATCCGTACAAGGAGCTGCACAACGACCCGGTGCAGCGCGGCACATCGCTCCAGCTCCCGGCGTATGCGCTCGCCGCGCGCGCGAAGTTCGGCGATAAGCCGGTCGACGCGCACTATTGGTTCGTCACCGAGCGCCAGAACTACGACAGGAAGGGCTACGCCGTCACCGACGAACGTCTCGCGCGCTTTGGCGATGTGGTGCAGACGATCGTCACGGGCATCGAGGGCGGCATCTTCCCCGCACGGCCGGGCAAGGCCAACCAGGGGAGCTACGAAAACTGCCTGTTTTGCCCCTTCGATCGCGTCTGCCCGGGCGACCGTACGCGCGTCTGGGAGCACAAGCAACAGACGCCCGATGTGCGCCCCTACCTCGATCTTGCGGAGCCGCTGGGATCATCATGACCTCGCCGACGTACACGGATGCTGGTGCGCGACGCCGGATACAGGATGACCTCGGCTCAACCCTCTTCGTCGAGGCCGGCGCCGGCACCGGCAAGACCCGTGAGCTCATCGAGCGCCTCGTGCGCCTCGTCGCGAGCGGCGCGGCTGAGCAGCGCAGCATCGCAGCCATCACCTTCACGGAATCGGCCGCGGCTGAGCTGCGAGACCGCGTACGCCTGCGATTGGAGGACGCCGCGCGCGATGAGGCGCTGTCACCAGCGGAGCGCGAGCGCTGCGCGGCGGCGATCACGCAGCTCGACGGCGCGGCGATCGAAACGCTGCACGCCTTCGCCCAGCGCATCCTGTCCGAACACGCCGTCGAAGCGGGCCTGCCGCCCGTGATCGACGTGCAGGAGGAGATCCGCGCCTCGATCGCGTTCGAGGAGCGCTGGAACGCCTACGTCGACGAGCTGTTGGCCGACCCATCGATGGAGGAGACGCTGCTGCGCGCGTTCACGCTCGGGCTCGCTCTGAAGGACCTGCGCGACGTGGCGCTCCAGCTCCACGAGAACTGGGACCGCCTCGAAGACCCGTCGATTCCTGAAACGCCACTCCCGCCCGTCGACGTCTCGCTGGTGCTCGCGCGGCTGGATCAGGCACTTGAGCTTCGCGGTCATCGGGCAAACGAAGAAGACAAGCTGTTCCGTCACTTGGAGGACACCCTCGTGCCGTATCGTAGCCGTCTGGCCGCGGCAGGCAGCGAACTCGACCGCCTCCGCGTCCTCGCCGATGGGAGGCGACTAAACCCGGGCAGGATTGGCAACAAGAAAAACTGGGACGTCATCGCGCCCGACGATATCCGTGAGCTGCTCTCTGATGCCCAGAGCCGGCGCAACGCAACGATTAACGGTGCCCGGGCCGCCGTCCTCACCTCGTTGCTGTCGTCGCTGCGCGCGTTCACGCTTACCTACGCGCAAGAACGCAAGCGCAGCGGCCGGCTGGAGTTCCACGATCTGCTCGTGCAGGCGCGCGACCTGCTACGGCAGAACAGCGATGTTCGCCGCGACGTGCGCGAGCGCTACACGCATCTCCTCATCGATGAGTTCCAGGACACCGATCCGCTCCAGATCGAGATCGCCACGTTGATCGCCGGCGAAGACGAAGCCGTCACGCCCGGCCGGCTCTTCTTCGTCGGCGACCCGAAGCAGTCCGTCTATCGCTTCCGCCGCGCCGACATCGAGCTCTACCAGCGCGCGCAGGAGCGCTTCGCGGCGGGTTTGGTTCATCTCACGCAGAACTTCCGCGCCGTGCAGCCCGTGATCGATTGGACGAACCACATCTTCAGCCGCCTCATCGATCCCGCCCAGCCCGGCCAGGCC
>JBGQHA010000303.1:0-3588 GCA_041497735.1 Dehalococcoidia bacterium
ACGCCGGAGCTGCGCGACGAAGGCCTCGCGCGCGAGATCGTGCACCGCATCCAGAACCTGCGCCGCGACGCCGGCTTCGACATCTCGGACCGCATCACGACGTACTGGCAGGGCAATGGCGACCCTTCGACAGGCTCAGGGCAAGCCCTGCGCCGCGTCCTCGCCGCGCACGAGGCCTACATCAAGAGCGAGACGCTCTCGCTCTCGCTCGTGGAGGGCCCTCCGCCTCCGGCCGCGCACCGGGAAGAGCAGAACGTGGACGGCCACGCGATGGTGCTGGCCGTCGAGAAGGCCACCTGATGTCTCGTCGCGGCGAGATCCAGATGACGAGCGAGGAGATCAGCGACTACCTGGCTCGCGCGCGGTCATCCTCACCAGCAACGGACGCGGCGGCCTCCCGCACCCGATGCCGATGTTCTACGCCGTCGAGTCCGGCGGCGCGATCGCGATGACGACGTACACGAAGAGCCAAAAGATCCAGAACCTGCGGCGCGACCCGCGCGTCAGCCTCCTTATCGAAGACGGCGCGAAGTATTTCGAACTGCGCGGCGTCGTGCTTTACGGCAGCGCGGAGCTCATCGCCGACACCGACGAAGTCGTGCGCATCCTCGCCGCCATCGCGCTGCGCCAGGGCGAGCCTTCTGACGAGTCAGCCGAAGCGCTCGCCGGCCGGCGACGGATGGCGTCGAAGCGCACCGGCATCCGCGTCCGCGCGGAACGCATCGTCTCCTGGGACCATAGGAAGCTGGTGGGTGGCTAGCGCAGGCTGGCCACGCGTTGTAAGGGCGCATGGCCATGCGCCCCTACGGCATCGACTCTAAGATCTGCAGAAAACGCTGTTCCGTCCATTCACCGGGCCCCGTTCGAGCACTGAATGCCACGCCATTGTGTTGCCAGTCAACCGAAAGGTCACCAGGACCGTAACGGACGATCTGGGCCTTCTCGCCGTTGAGCTCGATCTGATCGACTGCTCCACCAGTTCCGATCCCACGATCGGACTCCATGATTGAGAAGCTAAGGTCCGGACCTGCAAAGAAGAGGTCCGCGACGTCGATCCGCCTATCCGGACAAGCGATGTCCGGCATGAGCAATACCGAGACGGCCGCAGTGCCTTCAGGAAGGGTCTTGGGAAGGCGTAGTGCGAATTGGACGCGCTGCTGTGCTTCTTCAAGCGAGACGCGCGGCAAAGTCATTGAGCTACTTGAAGGCGGGTGGGTCGAGTTGACTACACAAGGGCGACTTTGCAGGCCAACGGATCTTCCGCCTTCGCTGCCCCCGCATGCGACGAGCGACGCTCCCGCCACCGCCACACCGATCACGAACCCTGCGACGCGCCACATGTCGTCACCAGCCTAGCACAACGCGTCCTTCGACAGGCTCAGCTTGCCGAGTGCCCCGCGGCGTTGCTAACGGCATCCTGAGCTCGTCGAAGGACGCCGAACCTTCGGCCAACCATCGATACCGCCGCCAGCCCCACGCCGACGCCCGCGCCCACCATGCCGCCCGCTGCGAGGTGGATGCCGATCAGCAGCGCGCCGATCGCTGCGCGCGAGTGGTAGTCGCCGAAGTCGATCGTCTTACCGCGCGCGAAGTGGATCGCCACGTGCGTGCTCTCCGCCAGCCCGAACGTGATCGTCCCGACGAGAGCGCCCGCGAGCACGAGCGCGAGCAGCCACGGCAGCCGTCGCGAGAACGATGCCGCGGCCAGCGTCGAGACGATGATCGCGGGCACCGCGACGGCGAAGAGCAGCGGCGGCGTGAGGTGCGCCAGCTCCGCCCACACGCCAATCGCCAGCGCGACGACCGGCGCAACGAAGATGGCGTTTCGTTGCCAGCGCATGACCAGTGTATTGTAGCCGCTCCCTCACCCCGACCTTAGGGCACCCCTCTCCAAGCGCCGTAGGCGACGGTCTCTAGACCCTCGCTCGTCGGGGTCTGAAGACCCCCCGACCTACGTTGTGATCTGAAAGGCCGAGAGGCTTGTGGCGACCTAAAGGTCGCCCCTACGCTATGGTGCTTACGTGCCCCGACTCCTCCTGGCCACCAACAACGCCGGCAAGGTCGCCGAGCTGCGCCGCACGCTGGAAGGCTGTGGCTGGGAGCTTCTCACGCCGGCGGATATCGGTCTGCAGCTGGAGGTCGAGGAGTCCGGGGCTACGTACGAAGAGAACGCCATCGCGAAGGCGCTACAATACACGCAGGCCAGCGGACTCGTCGCGCTGGCCGATGACTCCGGGCTGGAGGTCGATGCGCTCGGCGGACGCCCCGGTGTCCAGTCGGCCCGATACGCCGGCGCGAACGCAACGGATGGAGATCGCGTGCAGAAGCTGCTCGAAGAGCTAACAAACGTGCCGAACGAAGCGCGAACTGCGCGCTTCCGCGCCGTGATCGCGCTCGCTCGGCCGGACGGCCACGCCGAGACCGTCGAAGGCGCGGTCGAGGGCCGCATCGCGCACGCGCCGCGCGGCGACAACGGCTTCGGCTACGACCCTGCCTTCCTCCTGCCGGAGCGTGGCCTCACAGTCGCCGAGCTGCCGGCGAACGAGAAGGACGCGGTCAGCCATCGAGGCACCGCGGCACGCAAGGCACGCGCCGTTCTGGAGAGCTGGCTCCATGACTGATACCTGGCTCTCCGGCGACCATCTCATCCCGCTGCGCCCGCGCGAGCAGCCAACGCCCGCGGAGGTCGCCTTCGACGCGTCGGAGGTGCCGGAGATGCCCGCGGCGTGGCGCGAAGGCCCGCTCGTCGACGGCTTCGGGCGCGAACTGAAGAACCTGCGCGTGTCGGTGACCGATCGCTGCAACTTCCGCTGCCGCTACTGCATGCCGGAGGAAGGGCTGCAGTGGCTCGGCCGCGATGAGATCCTCTCGTACGAGGAGATCGAGCGCCTCGTGCGCATCTTCGTGCGCATCGGCATCGAGGAGGTACGCCTCACCGGCGGCGAGCCGCTTGTACGCCGAGATATTCCATTGTTGGTCGAAAAGCTGTCGCGCGTCGATGGCCTGCGCAGCCTCTCGCTCACGACGAACGGCTTCGCGCTGAAGGAGATGGCCCAGTCGCTCGTCGATGCCGGCCTCACCCGCATCAACGTCAGCCTCGATACGCCCGTGCGCGAGAAGTTTGCGCACATCACCCGCCGCGATGCGCTGCCACAGGTGCTCGCAGGCCTCGAGGAGTGCGAGAAGCACCCTCAGCTCCACCCGATCAAGGTGAACGCCGTCGCCATGCGAGGCTTCAGCGAAGAGGACGTCCTGGCCTTCGCCGAGCTGGCGCGGCGCAAGCCCTACGTCGTGCGCTGGATCGAGTTCATGCCGCTCGACGCCGAGGGCGCCTGGGACCGCAGCGACGTCCTCACCGGCGCCGAGATCCGATCGATCATCGAGACGCGCTACCCGCTCGTGCCGCTGAGCGACGACCGCATCGCGACGGCGCAGCGCTTCGCGTTTGCGGACGGCGCGGGCGAGGTCGGCTTCATCAACCCCGTGAGCGAGCCGTTCTGCGCGACGTGCGATCGCGTCCGGCTCACCGCCGACGGCCAGTTCCGCACCTGCCTCTTCTCGACGTGGGAGACCGACCTGCGCGCTCCG
>JBGQHA010000304.1:0-3577 GCA_041497735.1 Dehalococcoidia bacterium
AGGGAGACTGCGGCTGGGGACAATTACTGACGATGATTAACAGAGGCGCGGCGAGAGCTCCGGTAGGTGAGTGTGGTAACAGCTTTGGCGGCAGTGAGCAATAGCCAAGCGCTACACGCGCTAAGGCATGGGTTCTCATTGGGCATCTACCAGATCGTCTTGGCGATCGTCGTTGCGATCGTGGTCGCCGCTCTCCTAGCCTGGCAGTGGTGGACGGTCGGGCGTGACCATTGGTATGGAGATGCAGCCACCCACTCCGACGAGACGAAGCCGCTACTCGCCCATGAGACTGTAGTCGTCCAATATGAACCGCCGCTCAGCCCGGACGGCAGCCGTTCCTTGCGCCCTGCAGAGCTAGGATTGCTCTTGAGAGAGCGCGTTAGCAACGCTGACATCGCGGCGACTATCGTCGATCTGGCGGTGCGTAGGTACTTGGACATCCGTGAGATGCCCACGCCCCAGTTGTTGCGGCGGACGGACTACGAGCTGGTAAAGCTGCGGGAACCGGATGACAGTCTCCTTGACCACGAACGGACGCTAATGGCAGACCTGTTTGAGAGTGGCCGATCGGTGAAGGTCAGCGAGTTGCGCGGGGAGTTTGAACGGCCATTTGCCGACACGAAACACGATGTCTATGAGGAGGCCGTGCACGATGGCCTGTTCCACCTGGACCCCGACGAGGTGCGGCAGAATTTTCGAATGCTTGGCGTAGCAGCGATTGTGGCTGGTCTGATCGCGATGGCGGAACTGAGCCGGTTGGGAGCCGGGTTGGTAGGAGTGCCTATCGTCCTCGGAGGACTCGTATTGTTCGCAATTGCCAGAGCCATGCCTCGGCGGACAGCGAAGGGGCACGAATTGTACCGGCGGTGCTTAGGCTTCCGTGAATATGTCACGACGGCGGAGACTGACCGTGAGCGGTTCGCTGAGGAGCGAGACATCTTTCACGAGTACCTGCCCTATGCCATGGTGTTTGGCTGCACAAAACGGTGGGCAAAGGCGTTTCACGAACTTGAGTCTTGGAATCCTCGAGCCGACTGGTACTTCGGCACGACCGGTCTTCTCCCGCTTGATCTCGCGATAGGCGTAGGCGAGCTGGCCGCCGGACTAGCGGAACGCCGGAAGCTCCGCGCTGTTCGCCCAGGTTCGGTGGACCGGTAGCTTGTCTGCTAAGGCGACTATGCGCTAGACTAGAAGCGCCCGTGGGAATCATCCCTGGGCCCGTAGCCCGACGCCGGTTCCTCCCGAGGGACCGGCGTTTGATCTCCCTCCGACGCGCTCCTAGAATGGGCGCAGCCCCCTATGACCGATACCGACTGGTGCACGTTCTGCCGCATCGCCGCGCACACGGAGCCCGCCGACATCCTGTTCGAAGACGGCGACGTCGTCTGCTTCCGCAACCGGCTGCGCTGGGTGCCCGTGATGCTGGTCGTGATCCCGCGCGCGCATCGTTCGCAGGACGAGCTCTGGCGGTCGCTCGGGCGGGTGGGGGAGGTCGCGATTGAGATGGGTCTCGCGCACTGCCCGAATGGCTTCCGGCTACTCTCAAACGTCGGCCACGACGCGATGCAGAGCCAGCCGCACGGCCACGTCCACGTCCTCGGTGGCACCTTCCTCGGCGAGTACGCGTGATCTTCACGCGCTGTCATGCTGAGCGAAGCGACGCGTCCGCCTCAGGAGGAAGCATCTGGCCCCTCGAAAAGACGCCTCGATCTCCGGAGATCAGATTCTTCGCGGAGTTTATCCTGAGCGCAGTCGAAGGGCTCAGAATGACACGACAGGCGGCTAGCCCAGCGCTTCGCGCTGCGCCACCAACAACTGCTGGATCCCAGCCGACGCCAGCGCGAGCAGCTCGTCCATCTGCGCGCGCGAGAACGGCGCATGCTCTGCGGTCCCTTGTACCTCCACGAGCCGCTCGTCTCCCGTCATGACGACGTTGAAGTCGACTTCCGCGCGCACGTCTTCCTCGTAGCAGAGATCGAGCAGAGGCAGGCCGTCGACGATACCGACGCTGGTCGCCGCAACGGCTGTCGACATCGGCACGGACGAAAGATCGCCGCGCGCGACGAGCTGCTGAAACGCCAGATGCAGCGCGACGTACGATCCCGTGATCGCCGCCGTGCGCGTGCCGCCGTCGGCCTTGAGCACGTCGCAATCGATCGTGATCGTTCGCTCGCCCATCACCTCGAGGTTCGTCACCGCCCGCAGCGCGCGGCCGATCAGGCGCTGGATCTCCTGTGTGCGGCCGCTGGGCCGCCCGGCCATCGCTTCGCGCGGCGTCCGCTCCTTCGTCGAGCGCGGCAGCATGCCGTATTCCGCCGTCACCCAACCCGAACCCGTTCCGCGCAGGAATGCCGGCTGGCGCGCCTCCAGGCTGGCCGCGCAGAGCACCTGCGTGTCGCCCATCTCGATGAGCGTGGAGCCCTCCGCCCACCGCAAGTAGCCGGTGACGATGCGCAGCGGGCGCAACTCGTCCGGCTTCCGCCCATCGATGCGGCTCATGGCGCGGGGAGCCTCGCGATCACGAGCAGGCGATCGATCCGTCCCTCAGGCCGGGGTTCTGGATGATGAGCGGATCGCCCACGTTCGCGTCGGCCAGCAGGTCCTTGGGTGAATCCATGACGATCTTCAGGGCCGACGTGCCCGTCGATTTGCACTGGAACGTAAGCGTCATCAGCGTCACGTCACCCGTTAGGCCGGTCGCGGACGCTCCCGCGAGCCGCACCGTGTGGTCGTTCAGATGCGTGTTACAGGCCGCCAGACCTTGTACCTGGCAGTCCGTCACGGACACGATGGCCGGATCGTACTCCGCGTTAAACGTCCACGCCCCTAAGCCGGGAGCACTAATGGCGAGCGCCTGCACCGTCAGCTGCGCCGTTGCGCCGACGGCGGCAGACGCCGCGCCGGCCTGGAGCGTCGTCGTGATCTGCGATCTGCCGCCCGAGACTGTCGAACGGGCCGATGGCGAACCGGAGCTGCTAGAGCAAGCTCCAGTCAGCGCAAGCAGGAGCGTCGCGCCGATGATGGCGATTGGCCGGAGTGGCTGCATCTCTTCCGTTATACGAGCTTTCCAAGTCTGGCGGAAGCGGCGCTCAAGGCCCGCGCTGCGTATCGATCCAGAGATGCTCCCCATCGGTGCTCATCGATACGGTGCCTTCCTGGTCCGTGCGCAGCACCATCGACCCGTCCTGCTCCAAGCGATTGATCACGGTCGGAGAAGGGTGGTGGTAGGGATTGTTCGCGCCCACCGAAACGACGGCGATCTGCGGCTGCACGGCGTCGAGAAAGGCCGCTGTGCTCGACGTGTCCGAGCCGTGGTGCGGCACTTTGAGCACCGTCGCGTGCAGGTCGGCGCCGGAATCGAGTAACGCGCCTTCACCGAACGCCTGGATGTCGCCTGTCAACAAGAAGCTCACGTTGTCCCAGGAGATCTTGAGCACAAGTGAGGTGTCGTTCATGTTTGCCGACGCGAACGACTCAGCGTCTGGCCCCAGCACGCGCATGGTCGCGCCGCCGCCCAGGTCGATGCTCTCGCCGGCCATCGCTTCGTGGTAAGGGATCTGCTCGTCCGCGATGAGCG
>JBGQHA010000305.1:0-3574 GCA_041497735.1 Dehalococcoidia bacterium
GCCGACCGCACAGCGCTCATCGGCGGCAACGTGTGGAACCTGGGTCCGCCCGATGGCCAGCAGACGGTGGCGGACATCCTGGCCGCGGTCAAGCAGTACAACCAGAACTGCTAACCGCCAGAACCACAGGAGGAATCAAGAGAGGCCCCCGACTTTGGGGGCCTCTCTTCTTATGCAGATGACGCCGTTGCGCTCAGCGAGGACGAGGAAGGACTCGGAGTCAGATTCTCAGAAGCAGCGAGAGATCCTTCGCTTCCGGCCGCCTCCGGCGGACTTAGCCGCTCAGGATGACGGAAGCGGCCGCCGCGGCGTCGCCTGCGGCGACAGGGCGCACGGCCGTGCGCACCTACAGCAATCACATGCCTAGCGCACGGGGACGCCCGGGGGCGGGAAAGCGCGACAGAGGTCGCGGACTTCGTTACGGACGCGCGTCGCGAGCTCTTCGTCGGCGGGGGCGGCGACGACTTCGTCCATCCAGATGGCGATCTGGCGCATCTCGTCCTCGCCCATGCCGCGCGAGGTAACCGACGGCGTGCCGATGCGGATGCCGCTCGGGCTAAAGGGCTTGCGCGGGTCGAACGGGATCGTGTTGTAGTTCGTCACGATGCCCGCGCGGTCGAGCGCCTGCGCGGCCTTCTTGCCGAAGACGCCCTTGTTCGTCATGTCGATGAGGATCAGGTGGTTGTCGGTGCCGCCGGAGACGAGGCGGAAGCCGCGCTCCAGCAGCTCGCCGGCGAGCGCCTTCGCGTTGCGCACGACCTGCCGGCCGTACTCGCGGAACTCCTCGGTCGCGGCTTCCTTGAGCGCGACGCCGATGGCGGCTGTTGTGTGGTTGTGCGGTCCGCCCTGCAGCGCGGGAAACACCGCGCGGTCGATGGCGGCGGCATGCTGCTGACGGCAGAGGATCATCGCGCCACGTGGACCGCGCAGCGTTTTGTGCGTCGTCGTCGTGATCGCGTCGGCGTAGGGCGCGGGGTCCGGGTGGACGCCCGCGATGATGAGGCCGGCGACGTGGGCGATGTCGGCGAGGAAGTAGGCGCCGGTCTCGCGGGCGATGTCCCCGAGGGCGGCGAAGTCCCACTCGCGCGGGTAGGCGGTGCCGCCCGCGACGATGATCTTCGGGCGCTCTCGCTTCGCCATCTCGCGCACCTGGTCGTAATCGATGCGCTCGGTGTCCTTGTCGACGGCGTACTGGACGGGCTTGTAGAATCGGCCCGAGAAGTTGACGTTCCAGCCGTGGGTGAGGTGGCCGCCCATCGGCAGCGCGAGGCCCATGATCGTGTCGCCGGGCTCCAGGAGGGCGTAGTAGACGGCCATGTTCGCGGGCGAGCCGGAGTAGGGCTGGACGTTCGCGTGCTCGACGCCGAAGAGCGCCTTCGCGCGGTCCTGCACGAGGGTCTCGAGCTGATCGATGTAGCGCTGGCCCTCGTAGTAGCGCTTGCCGGGGTAGCCCTCCGAGTACTTGTTGGTGAGGACGGAGCCGGTGGCCTCCATCACTGCGCGCGAAGCGTAGTTCTCGGACGGGATGAGGCGCACGGTCTCGAACTGGTAGCGCTCCTCCTCGTGGATGAGGCGAGCGATCTCGGGGTCGGTCTCTTCGAGAGACGGCCCGGTTACCGTGGCGCGCTCGACGTCCAGCATGGGGCTCCTCCTCAGCTCGATTTGGGGTGGTGCTGCCAGTCTATCGGAGGGGCAGAAGAGGCGTCAACGCGAGCCAACGGATAACGAACGGATAAACTGATGATCGGTGGGCGTTACGGGTACCGGCGGAGGCGCCGGCGAGCGAAGTAGATCGCGCCGGCAGTAGTGCTTACGCCCACGAGCGCGAGCTCGACGAATGGGACGGCGGCGGATCGATGGGAGGCCCTGCGCCCGGGCGAGAGGGCGGCGGGATCTAGAGAGACGCCGCCGACGGGAGGAGGAGTGCGCGTAGGGGTTGGCGTTGCCGTCGGCGTAGCGGTAGGCGTCATCGAGGGCGTGACGGTAGGCGTCGGCGTAGCCGGAGGAGGCGCGCCGCACGTCGGGTCGCCGCAGTAGAGGAGCTTCAGGTCTCGATTGTCAGTGTCGTCGTAGTAGCTCACCACGGGATCACCTGCCGCGTCCAATCGGAGCGATGTGAAGTGTCCAGCGAGGAACGTCGGATCGGGAGAGGCGATGCTGTTGCCGGAGGTGCAGTTCGCGTTCCCGCAGTGCAGGACTTTGAGAAAGTCAGTGAAGACCTCGAAGTAGCTGACCACCGGGAAGCCCATCGCATCGAGCTGGATGGAGAGATCCGTGCCAATCTTCCCGCCGGGGTCAGGCACTGAGAGGCTCTCGTCGCTGCTCGCGCAGTTGGCGTCATTGCAATGCATCACGACCAGGTCTTCGCCGGGTAGGCCGTTTTGAAAAACGACGACCGGATTGCCTGCAGCGTCCAATGCTAGTGACGTGCTGCCATCCGTCCCACTGGCGTAGGCGGGCCTGGTGATGCTGTTGCCGGAAGTACACGCGGCGTTGCCGCAGTGAAGAACCGTTACTTTGGAGAGCGACACGCCATAGTAACTGACGACTGGATTGCCGGCGCTGTCAAGCATGAGGGAGGTGAACGCACCGCCAGCTGGGTCGGGCGACGCGATCGTATTGCCGCTGCTGCAGTTCGCGTCTCCGCAATGGAGTATCCTGAGGTGCGCCCCAGATGAGTCGACGTACGCGACGACCGGGAACCCCGCGCTGTCCAACGCGAGCGACGTATACCATCCGGTGTTCCCCACAACATCCGGGACGGTGATGCTGTTGCCCGCGGTGCAGTTCGCGTTGCCGCAATGGAGAACTTTAAGATCGCCGAAGCCGTTGTCGCGATAGCTCACCACGGGATTACCCGCCGCGTCCAGCGCGATCGACGTGAACCAGCCTACGTCACCCGCCGTGTCAGGCGACGTGATGCTGTTGCCCGACGCGCAGTCGGGATCGCCGCAGTGAAGGACTTTGAGAGCGTGGTTCGTCTGGTCGTGGTAGGCGACCACGGGCTTGCCTGCGCTGTCCAGCACGAGCGAGCCGTTGTCACCGACATCGCCTGCAGTGTCCGGCGAGGTGATGCTGTTCCCAGCAGCCCCGCCAATCGCGACACCAACGAAAGTCGCGAACGCGGCGAGCAGCACCGCCAGCCCTAAGCGAAGTCCGTTGTTCGCTGCCATGCCCATCGCCTTCCGGGTCGAGGGCGAAGGCGGGGTTCCTCGCCACCAGCCGATGGGTTCAGTGTACGCCACGTGGGCGCGATGTCAACCGGGGGCGGCCACGGTAGGGCGCATGGCCATGCGCCCCTACGCCCGCCACCTCGCGCATCTGAGTGGCGTACGCATTGGAAGGCCAGTATCGTGCTATCGCGATGCTCATGGTCCTGAGCGGTACGTCCTCGTCCGGGAAGACCAGCCTGGCAGAGGCCCTGCAGGCGCGCTCTCCACGGCCGCTCCTGCACCTCGAAGCAGATCGTTTTGCGCCGACGCTACAGCCAGACCATCCCGCCTTGCAAGACGCCGACTTCCGGTCGCGAGTGGTCGTCGCGATGCATGAGGCGATTGCTGCGTTTGGTCGCGGC
>JBGQHA010000306.1:0-3574 GCA_041497735.1 Dehalococcoidia bacterium
CTGCTCCGCCACCTGCTCGTGTTCGACCGCGCCCGCGATGCTGACGACGGTGTTGTTCGGCACGTACTGGCGGTGCAGGTACTCGTACGCCATCTCGCGCGTGAGACCGCGCACGGTTGCTTCGCTGCCGGCGACATCACGGCCGAGCGGCTGCTCCGGCCAGATCGTCTCATCGAGCAGGACGTCAACCTGCTGTGCGGGCGAGTCGGCGATCATCGCGAGCTCCTCGAGCACGACCGAGCGCTCCTTTTCCATCTCCTCCGGCGCCAGGATCGGCCGGCGCACGAGGTCGGTGAGGACGTCGAGGGCGAGCTCGAAGTACGGCTGCGGGACTTTGCAGTAGTAGACGGTCAGCTCGCGGTCGGTCGCGGCGTTGATCATGCCCCCGACGCCATCGATGAGCTGGGAGATCTCCTGCGGTGTGGGCCGGCGCTCCGTGCCCTTGAAGCAGAGGTGCTCCAGGTAGTGCGCCAGGCCGGCCTGCTCCGGCGTCTCGTACCGGGAGCCCGCGCCGACATAAACGCTCACCGCGACCGACCGCGTGTGCGGCATCGGCGCTGTCACCACCCGCAGGCCGCTGGGTAGCGTCGTCTTGCGAAAGAAGCCGTTGTCTGTGTCCATAAGAGAGTCGGTTCTAGTGGGCGTTCGGGGGCACCCTCGGGGGTACACTCAGTGTACGGCAATCGACGGTCGCGCCGCGAGCGGTAATCCCCCGACACGGGAGATCTCGGCGCTCGCCGCGCGAGTTCGCGCTAGCTTCGGATTGACCGCTTTTGGAAGCCGTTGCTATACTCATGAGCCGGAGGAGTGTAGCTCAGTTGGAAGAGCAGCCGTCTCCAAAACGGCAGGTCGGGGGTTCGAGTCCCTCCACTCCTGCCAGCCGTCTTGGATGCTAGAGGCCAGACGCTGGAAGCTAGACAGCTCATCGCCATCACCCGGCGTCCAGCTTCGAGCCTCTAACCTCCAGCGACCAAGATGCCGAGGTGGTGGAATTGGCAGACACGCGGTCTTGAGGGGGCCGTGCCTTCGGGCGTAGGGGTTCAAATCCCCTCCTCGGCACCATATCCCAGGGCGACGTAGCCAAGCGGCAAAGGCAAGGATCTGCAAACTCTGGGGCCCTTGTTCCCCGCTGTCCCTGGCTACGTCTTTTCGTATCTGTAGGTCACGGTCACTTCACGGATGGTGTCCCGCGCTGCGCCGCCCAATAACGTGTCGGGTGGCGGCAAACTGGCGCCAGAACAGTAAAGGCGAGCGATTAGCCAAAAGCGATACTCCATTCATGGGTCTTCTCAAAGACATGGGCCTTGATTTGTTCTGCGATCCGCTCAAGCTTCGACAGCGCTTCGTCTAACGGAATCTGGTCATAGTCGCCACCGGCATTCCTAGCCCAGAAAAATTGTGCAACGTCGTCAGGGCCAGGCCCTACCGTCAAACCGACGCCTTGGCCTTTGCCTGTGTGTGCAGAGCCACTGCGGAGACTGGCAATCAGCGGCTCGCATTCCTTGAACCAATTAGTCGTATTGGTGGGCTTGCTGCGCTTACTGTTGAGGCGTTCGTCTACGCTCTTGGCTACTGATCGATTGAAAACGTCAACCGCCGACCAAAGTGCGTTCGCTGCGATAATGAGGCACCAGCGCGGACGGACTTCGGTTGAACCGTTCCTTATCTTTGAGATGAAGTCGAGGGCCATTTCAACGTTGTCGCAGACGACCCCATGCGCGTCTATCCAATCTTCATGCTCACGCACGACCTTGCGCCTCTACTTGCAACTACTCAGCTTGTCTTTCCGCTACGGAAGCGGCGGCGCAGTTGGCCGACGTGCTAGCCGTTTCAGAACAAATGTAGGAAGATAATCCGCGCAAAGTCTTGACACGAACGAGGAAGCCCGCATAATGGGAAGTGGGCCGGTGCCTGTCGGTGCTCTACCACAACGGGTGTTGTAACCCGCGATCCCCGACGGCTCCGGCCCTACTATTACGATTATGATGGGCCACTTGACAACTGTCAACAGCCGTGCAAGATAGCGACGGACTGGCGGCAAACTGGCGGCAAATGATAAGGTGGAAAGCCCGAATACGGGGCGATTTGAATCCCAGGGCGACGTAGCCAAGCGGCAAGGCAGGGGTCTGCAAAACCCCCATCACCGGTTCGAATCCGGTCGTCGCCTCCACGAATCTTCTCGACGAGAAGCCGCCCAAATCGGGCGGCTTCTGCGATCTGCCGCCGGGTTGCGCGTCCGCGAGATCCTTGACGCCGTAATGGTACCATGGTACAGTGGTACCGATGTCCCACGTGGGAGGACCGAGTTAGAAGGTGAGAAGGGAGAACCGACGATGCCAGAAACGACCGAACAAGTGAAGGTGGAACGGGTCCAGCTAGGCGTCCGGATGGAGAAGAACATGGTGAAAGTGCTGAAGGGCCTGGCGGAGTTCAACGGCGTCACCCTGGGGCAGCTGCTGGAGAACATCGTGCTGCACTCGTTCGAGCCGGTGCCGGGCGAGGAAGGGGAGATGGCGGCCAGCCCCCATGGCAAGCGGGCGCTTGCGGCGATCGCCGATCTCAAACGAGTCTATGGCATGAAGCACGACGCTCATGCTGCGCACGAGCTCGGTGAGAACGGCTCCGGCTACATCGCGAGGTGGCGCGAGGACGTAGAACACGCAACGGACGAGCCTATTGCATCTGAGTAGGTGATCGCCCCGGAGCGAATCCGGTCGTCGGCTCCAGTGAATCCTCTCGACGAGAAGCCAGCCATGCCGGCTGGCTTCCGCGTATAATAGCCGCGCGATGGCACGCTACTCGCTCCAGAACCTGGCAGGCGACGTCGAGCGGCTCGTTGCGGAGCACGCGGACGAGCGCGAGCGCGTTCGCGCGATCACGCCGTACATGGAGCGCTGGCTCGCCGATCCCGACCTCACGCCGGAACAGCGCGCGCCGTGCGACGGCCGCGCCTGCGGCCACCTCCTCTACACCGCGCAGGACGGTTCGTTCTTCATCATCTCGGTCGTATTCCCGCCCGGTACCAGCAGCGGCGTCCACTACCACGGCGCGTGGGGCGTCATCGGCGTGCTATCCGGCGTGGACGAGGAGACGCAGTACGTGCGTCCGGAAGGGCCCGAGACGCCGAGCGCGGGCGAGGCGTGCGCGCTGCAGCAGACCGCGAAGCATCACTACCCGCCGGGCAGCATCACGTACCTCATGCCGCCGGACCAGGCGTTCCACCGCGTGCGCGCCGTCGGCGAGGAGACGGGCGTGTCGCTGCACATCCTCGGCGGAACGGCGGAGACGCACCCGCATCTGCTCTGCCATCCCGAGAGCCGGCAGCTTGTCGAGTTTCCGATGGCGTCGCTGCTGGACCAGGCGCCGTCGATGATGAGCTAGCTCGCACGTCGAACGTCGAGCATCGAACTTCGAACCTCGAGTTCAGTCGTCTTCCTCGGCCACCATATCCTTGAACTGCTGCGCTGACATGGCGTTCGGCGGGAGGCCGCGCGTCGCGAGATACTCGATCGCTTCGAGCGCGGCGTCGATGTCGTCCTCGCTGTTGAACGAGGCGACGGAAAGCCGGACGCGC
>JBGQHA010000307.1:0-3563 GCA_041497735.1 Dehalococcoidia bacterium
AGCTTGGCGATGACCTTCGCCGCGCTCTCATCGACGTTCTCCTTGTCGGTCTCGACGACGACTTCGGCGTTGAGCGGCTCCTCGTACGGATCGGAGACGCCGGTGAAGTTCTTGAGCTCGCCGGCGAGCGCCTTCTTGTAGAGGCCCTTGACGTCGCGCTCGGCGAGGACATCGATCGGGCACTTCACGAAGACCTCGACGAAGTCACCGATCATGGCGCGGTTCTCGTCGCGGATCTCGCGGTAGGGGGAGATGGCGGAGCAGATCACGGCGACGCCGTTGCGGCTGAGCAGGTGCGCGACGAAGCCGATGCGGCGGATGTTGGTGTCGCGGTCTTCTTTGCTGAAGCCGAGCCCCTTGCTGAGATGCGTGCGCACGACATCGCCGTCGAGCTGCTCTACTTTGCAGCCGCGCTCGCGCAGCACGGGCTCCAGCTTCTCGGCGATGCTGGACTTGCCGGCGCCGGAAAGGCCGGTGAACCAGATGACGAATCCCTTATCGGTCATGTCTCCTCCGCTCGAACTTGCTAGCCGGTGATCTCTTCGCCGCGGACGAGCGGGATGGGTCCATCCACGTGCAGTCCGCATTCGGTCTTGTCGAAGCCCTGCCAGCGGCCGGAGCGGGGGTCATCGCCGGGCTGGATGGGCTTGGTGCAGTGGGTGCAGCTCACGCTGGGGTAGTTCTGATCGTGCAGGGGGTTGTAGGGCACGTCATTACGCACGATGTAGGACCAGATGTCCGCCTCGGTCCAGTTCACGAGCGGGTTCACCTTGACGATCTCGAACTGGTTCACCCACTGGACGACCGGCGTCTCGCGGCGCGTCGTGGCCTGATCGCGACGGAGGCCGGAGATCCAGGCGCGCTTGCCGGCGAGCGCGCGCCGGTTCGGCTCGACCTTGCGCAGACCGCAGCAGAGATCGGGGTTGCTGAGCCAGAGCTTGTCGCCGTACTTGGCCGCCTGATCTTCCGGCGTAAGCTCCGTCTTGTACGCAACG
Source organism: Dehalococcoidia bacterium (assembly GCA_041497735.1). Classification (GTDB taxonomy): domain Bacteria; phylum Chloroflexota; class Dehalococcoidia; order DSTF01; family RBG-16-68-14; genus JBBDXS01. The sequence continues at coordinate 996 of JBGQHA010000307.1, forward strand.
GCCTCGATGCCGTAGCGCTCGGCGACGCGGTCGCGTAGCTGGTAGGTCTCGGGAAAGAGGAAGTCGGTATCAATATAGAAGACCTCAACGCGCGGCTCGATCTGAGCGATCATGTCGATGAGCACCATGCCGGACGGCCCGCCGAAGCTGCACGCGAGCGAAAGCTCCGGGTGGAACTCATCGACGGCCCAGCGCAGGATCTCCTGCGGCGTGCGCTCTTCGAACTCAGCGCTGATCCGCTCTAGCTCTTCGGGGCTGTAGGTCTTAGCTGTCGTCATGGTCTCCCTCACGGCAGCGCCCGCCTGAGGCGGACGCTAACCGGTGTCATCGCGTGTGGCGACGACGTGTTACACGGCACACTCGCCTTCGCCCATGTCATCGAGGGAGAAGATCTTGTTCGCGCCCCAGTCGACGAACGCCATCGGGTCTTCTTCATACTTCGGCATGGTGGCGTAGTCAACGAGGACTTCCTTGATGTGATCGTTGCCGACGCGAATCGCCCAGTCAGCGAACGGCTCGGCATCGTTGCGGTCGGTCTTGTAGTGCTCGATAAGCGTGACGACCGCTTCCGGGATGCGCTTCGCGGAGATCTTCATCACGTGCTTGCCAATGCGCGCGTCCGGCCCATCAGCGCGGCCGGCGATGAGCATCGAGAACGATGGCACCATGCGCTCACCGGAGCGGACGGCGTTTCCGTAGAAGCCGATGTCGGCGACGTGGTGATGGCCGCACGAGTTTGGGCAGCCGCTGATCTTGATCCGGATCGCCTCGACGAGCGGGTCGCTCTTGAGGTGGCCGTTCTTCGCGTACAGCTCGTCACGGATCGCGAGGCCGAGGCCTTTCGATGACGTGACGCCCAGGCTGCAGGTGTCCGCCCCGGGGCAGGTCATCACGTCGGTAAGCGTGAGCGCGCCGTCCTCGGCAAGGCCGGCCTCGATCAGCTCCGCGTGCAGGCCGACGAGGTCTTCGTTGTGTACCCAGCGGAAGACGATGTTCTGGTTCACGGCGGTGCGGATGTGGCCGCCCGCGTATTTGCGTCCGAGGTCGGCGAGCTGGTGGAACTGCCGGCCGGTGAGGTCGCCGATCGGCAGGACGACATAGACCATCGAGAACCCCTGCTGCGCCTGCGGGATGGCGTTCGTGCGCTTCCACGCCTCGAAGCCCGGATTGGGCGCGTGGCCGTTCTGGCCGAGCGACGCCGCGGACGGATGCGACGGCGATTCTTCGAGGAAGTCCCAGTCCGGATCGAGATAGTCGCCGTCGCTGGCGGCCGGCATGGTGTCCAGCTCAGCCTGCACCAGCCGCCGCACTTCCTCGATGCCGAGGCGCTTGACGACGAACTTGATGCGCGCCTTGTTGCGGTTCTTGCGCTCGCCGTGGCGGTCGAAGATGCGGATCGTCGCTTCGATCACGCGCTGCAGCTCGTCCTCAGGAACGAACTCTTGGAGCACCTGCGCGATCATCGGTGAGCCGCCCAGCCCACCGCCGACGGTAACGCGGAAGCCGCGCTGGCCATCGCTCATGACGGCGGTCGCGCCGAGGTCGTGGATCGGTACCAGCCCGTGGTCGTGCTGGCAGGCCGAGAACGCGATCTTAAACTTGCGCGGCAGCTTTTGGCAGGACGGATGTCGCAGGAAGAAGCGGGCGGTCGCTTCCGCATGCGGTGTGATATCGAAGACGGTGTCCGGGCAGAGGCCGGACATGTGATCGGCGGTGACGTTGCGCACCGTGTTGCCACAGGCCTCTCGCGTGGTGAGACCGGACCGAGCCATGATGCGCAGCACTTCCGCGACCTGCTCCAGCTTCACGAAGTGGTACTGGATGTCCTGTCGCGTGGTGACGTGGCCCAGCTTGCGCGGCGTGTACTCGTCAGCGATCCGGCCCAGGACGTCCATCTGGTCCGCGGTCATCGTGCCGTGGGGGATCTTCACGCGGATCATCTGTGCGTCATCCTGGCGCTGGCCGTAGATGCCGTGTTGCAGGCGGAAGGGGCGGAAGTCGTCGCCCAGGCCGCCTCCTTCGATGAAGGCCGTTGCTTCCTTCTCGAAGTTATCGATCTCGGCCGCTTCCAGCGGGCCGATCTGGTCCTCGCGGATGAGCTGCTTTACCATGGCCAAGCCTCCTTGAGCGTTGTAGCCTCAATAATACGTCGGCACGGGCAGCTTGTCAATATCGACCGACTTAGTCAACATTCTCAGGTTAGACTCGACCTAGCTCGACCGCCTACGATGGGCCCATGGCCAAGCGGGCCCTCCTCATCCACAACCCCGCCTCTCGGAAGGCGCCGAGACTCGACCGGCTGCGTGCCGCCGCGCACGGCGTGGCCGGCTGGAAAATCAGCATCGAATCGACCACGGCGGCCGGCCACGCCATCGAGCTGGCCCGGCAGGCAGCGACAGAGGGCTACGCCGCCGTGGTCGCCTGCGGAGGCGACGGGACGGTGAACGAGGTCGCGAATGGCCTGGCCGGCTCGGCGACGGCGCTCGCCGCCGTCCGCGGCGGCACGGCGAACGTCTGGGCGAAGGAGATCGGCGTTCCGAAGCAGCCGGAGCGCGCTCTGCAGCTCCT
>JBGQHA010000308.1:0-3560 GCA_041497735.1 Dehalococcoidia bacterium
AGACGCGCCGATTCTGGGCCGTCTCGAACCCGCATATTGCGGCTGACCCGCACGGCCGAGGACGATGATGACCGCGATGGCTTCCAGCTCACCCGACTCGAACGCGGCGCCGGCGCTGTCCAGGACAGCCCTTCGCGCGGCCAAGGTGGTCTCCGGCTGCGTCGTCGCCGGCATGGTCGGGGTACTGCTCTTGGTGGCGATAGCGACGATGCCGGCGCTCTTCGGCTTCCACGCGTACACCGTCGACGGCAACAACATGGCGCCGGCGCTGAAGCGAGGCAGCGTCGCCATCGCCGCGCCGACGAGTGCGGGCAAACTACGCGTGGGAGACGTCATCGCGTACCGGGCTTCGGGCTCGCACCCGCCGCTGCTCCACCGGATCGTCCAGATCACGAACGATAACGGCCAGCCCGGCTTCATTACGCAGGGGGACCGGAGCGCGACGCCGGACGCCGTGCCGGTTGCACTCCAGGGCTCCGGCGACAAGGTCATCTACACAGTCCCCTACGCCGGCTACATCCTGGACTTTGCCCGCAGCATGCTGGGGAAGATCGTGCTGATCGGCTTGCCCCTCCCCGCCCTGCTCGGCCTGTTCCTCCTGCCCTGGAAACGGCGGGCCCAGCCGCCAACCGCATCCGCCCCGTCCGAGACGCCGCAGGCCATCACCGTCGACGCGCAGGCACCGGTGCTCGTGGCATGGCCCCCGGCCGAAGCGCAGGCGCTCCCGCGCGGCGGCTTCTCCGTCGTGCGGCCCGCGACCGTGCAGCCCGCGACGCCCAGGGCGTCTCTCGAGACGCAGGCCATCGAGCGCGGGCTCCATGTACCCAAGCTGCGGTCCATCGGCTCCCGGCTACCCTCGCTCGAAGCGCAGGCGATCGAGCGAGGCTTGCTCCGCACGGCCACGCCTCCCCAGGCCAAGAGCGAGCCGGCGGACGATTCTAGGGCCGCATAATCGGTTAAGTCATATATACGGGCCGTAACGGCCTCCCCAAACCCCTTATAAAGACGCCCCAGCCCAGGCCGATACTCCCGTAGATAGACAAGGATGTTAACGAAAAGGGTGGAATGGATGCCCTCGGTCAGGACAAGGACAAACCTGTCAAAAGGCGGGGGCGCAAAGCTGCGCGTCAAGGCCCCCAACGGGCCATGGCAGCCAGGCTTCCAAAGAGCCCACTCCCCGGTCATGGCCAACCGTCGCCCGGCTCATCTCTTGTCGCCGGACGATTGTCCGCCAGGCCCACGAAAAAGAGGCCCGGCCATGCTGCCGAAGGTCTTCGTTCTAGCGCTGTTGGGGATCGGCCTGCTCGGTCTGATCGCGACAACTAGCAGCCTGGGGGTCTTCACCGACTCGGCTACCGTAGGCAGCAACAGCTTCACCACGGGCACGGTGGACATCAGCACGTCGCCGACGAGCGCCTTGGTGACCTATAGCGGCATGGCGCCGGGCGACCAGGTGACAAACCCGCTGGTTGTCACGAACGCTGGATCGCTCCAGCTACGGTACGCCATCTCCAGTTCGGCGACAAACGCCGACGGCAAGGGGCTGAAGGACCAGCTCACGCTGACGATCAAAACGATCGACGTGACGACGCCGGGTGTGCCCTGCGACAACTTCGATGGGACGCAGCTCTACTCAGCAGATCTGGACGGCACCACCGGCGCGCTCGTGGGAAGCAACGCACAGGGTGCACAGGCAGGCGACCGAACGCTCAACGCGTCCGCGAGCGAGACGCTTTGCTTCCGCGTTCAGCTCCCGTCGTCTACCGGCAACGGCTTCCAGAACGCGACGACGACGGGGACCTTCACCTTCGACGCGGAACAGACGGCGAACAACCCGTAGCAATACGCGAGATGGGGCGCTCGGCCCCTCGGCTGCCTCACTAGAATGCAGGCGTCCAGCATCGACCGCCTGGTGTGATCTCCGCCTCTACGAAGGGGCGGGGAGCGCCCGCAGGCCTACCAGGGGCTTCGGGACGGTCCAGGGCGAGCATAGAATTCGAAGCTGTCCGCCTCACCCCTTAAGCAATCCAGGCCCGCAGCCGATAAGCCTTTGGATAGACAGGGATGTCAATGCAAGTTGGGGAATGGACGCCCTCGGTTCGGACAAGGGCAAGCCCGTCGAAAGGCAGGTCCTGGAACTCCCGGCCGAGGAACAGGAGGCATCACATGGCAAAGCGAATTCTCCTAGCGCTGCTGGGCATCGGCCTGCTAGCCACGCTGGCTGGGGTGGCCGGACTCGCCCTGTTCACCGACTCAGCCTCTGTGGGCAGCAACACGTTCTCAACCAGCAGCATCGACATTGCCACCTCGCCCACCAGCGCCCTGGTCACGTTCAGCGGCATGGTGCCCGGTGACACCGTCACCAACCCCCTGGACGTTTTGAACAACGGCACCCTGCAGTTCCGGTATGCCATATCGAGTGTGGCCACGAACGCCGATACTCTGGCCCTGAAGGATGCGTTGACGCTGACGATCAAGTCTGGCGTGACGACGTGCACCACCGCGGGATTCGGCTCAAGCGGCACCGTCATCTACACCGGCGATCTGGACGACGGCGCGAGCGGCCACCTCGTCGGCGACCCAACGCAGGGGTCCCAGGCGGGAGACCGGGTGCTGAACGCCAGTACGAGCGAGACCCTCTGTTTCCAGGTGCAGCTCCCTAGCGCGGCCACAGGCCCCCAGGGCGCCACCACAACGGCCACGTTCACCTTCGATGCCGAGCAGACGGTGAACAACCCGTAGCGAGAGGGACAACGGCGCAGGGAAGCGCCCAGCAAAGGAGCAGGCACGGATGCATCTAGCAGGCAATCAGAAAGGCACGGCGGTGCTGAGCGCCTGGACAGGCTACCTAGCTGGCGCGACGCAGTCGCGGCAGCTAGCGCGCGCCTTGCGTCCGCTCTCCATCATCCTGATAGCCGGAGTGGCCGGCGTCCTTCTCTTGGTCGCTACGGCAACGGCGCCGGTGCTCTTTGGCTACCACACCTACATCGTCAACGGTGGCAGTATGGAGCCGGCACTGACGCGCGGCAGCGTGGCCGTTACCCACCCAACCAGCCCTCGTGCCTTGCGCGTGGGAGACATCATCGCCTATCACCACACGCCCGAGAATCCGCCTGTGCTCCACCGGATCGTCGAGGTCACGCACGATGACGGCCAGCTCGGCTTCATCACCCAGGGTGATCAGAACAAGACGCCGGACTCCCAGCCGGTATCGCTCCAAGGGCCCGGCGACAAGGTTGTGTACAGCGTCCCGTACGCCGGCTACGTCCTGAGCTTCGCCGAGAGCGGCAGGGGGCGGTTCGCGCTCATCGGAGTGCCGCTGGCGCTCCTTCTCGTCCTCTTCCTCCGTGAGAACCGGCAATCCGCCAAGCCAAGAACGGAACGAGCAGTGGATTCCGCCGGCGGTCAAGTACAGGCGGCGCCGGCTCCCCCAGTCGCGAGCCCGTTCAAGACAGAGCGAGCAGTGGACCCCCTTGGCGATCAAGTACCGACGGCGCCGGCTCCCCCAGTCGCAAGCCCGTTCCAGACAAAACGAGCAGTGGACTCCCCTGGCGATCAAG
>JBGQHA010000309.1:0-3559 GCA_041497735.1 Dehalococcoidia bacterium
CACCGAGCGCGACCAGTTCCAGCCGCGCAGCCCATACGCCGCGAGCAAGGCCGGCGGCGAGTTGCTCGCGCACGCCTTCCTCGAGACCTATGGCCTGCCGGTCGTCATCGCGCGTCCCGCGAACAACATCGGGCCGCGCCAGCATCCCGAGAAGGCCGTGCCGCTCTTCGTCACGAACGCGCTCGACGATCAGCCGCTGCCCGTCTACGGGCGCGGCCTCCAGGTACGCGATCGCCTGTATGTCGACGACAACTGCGCAGCACTCGATCTGCTGCTCCATCGCGGCGAGGCGGGCGAAGCGTACAACATCGCCGCGGACAACGAGCGCACCAACCTCGAAGTCGCCGAAACGATCCTGTCGCTGCTGGAGAAGCCGAGGAGCTTGATCCGCTTCGTCGAGGACCGGCCCGGCCACGACCAGCGCTACCGCCTGGACGCGGCGAAAATCCACGCGTTGGGCTGGTCGCCCAAGCACGACTTCCATTCAGCACTGCAGCGCACCGTCGACTGGTACCGCGAGAACCGCTGGTGGTGGGAGAAGATCAAGTCGGGCCAGTACCACGAGTACTACCAGCAGCTCTACGGCAAACGCCTGGCGGAAGCGGCACCATACGACGGTTGATTGAAGAGGTTGCCGTACCCCAGCCTGAAGGCTGGGGTATAGAAAGCTGTGCGATGCCCCACGCTTCAGCGTGGGGTACTGGTGACTCATGCGCATCTTGATCACGGGCGCCGGCGGACAGCTCGGCCGCGAGCTGCAGACGGCGCTGGCCGCCCACTCGCTGCGACCGCTGTCACACGCCGAGCTCGACATCACGAGCGCCTCCGCGGTCGAGGACGCCATCGAGTCGTTTCGGCCCAATGCCGTCGTCCACGCTGCGGCGCTCACCGACACCGGCCGCTGTGAGCGCGAGCCCGAGCTCGCGCGCGCGGTCAACGCGGCGGGTGCCGAGCACGTCGCGATCGCCTGTGCGCGCGCCGGCGCCGCGATGGTCTACCTGAGCACAAACGAAGTCTTCGACGGCAGGAAGACGACAGGGTATCTGGAGACCGACAGGCCGGCGCCGATCAACCACTACGGCCGCTCTAAGGTCGAAGGCGAACGCGCTGTCCAGGACGCGCTCCGCGAGCACTACATCGTGCGCACGGCGTGGCTCTACGGCCAGGGTGGCAACAACTTCATCACCAAGATGCTGCGCGCGGCGGAGGGCGGCGAGCTCACGGGCGTCACGGACGAGATCGCCACGCCGACGTGGGTGCGGGACCTCGCGGCCGCTATCGCCTCGCTGATCGAAGCGGCGCGCTACGGCACGTACCAGTTCACCAACGCCGGCGAAGCTTCCCGCCACGACTGGCTGCGCGAGATCCTGCGCCTGGCCGGCAAGCCCGGCGTCCGCGTGCGGCCGGTCAGCATGTCGGAGTTCCGCGCTTCGTTGCTTGCCGACGCCGTCGCACCGCTGAAGCCGCCGTACTCCGTGCTCGCGAACACGAACGGCGCGGCGCTCGGCATCACGCTGCGCCCGTGGCGAGAAGCGCTGGCGGCGTACTTCGCGAGCGCATAACGCAAAGCCGCCCCGACACGTCGGGGCGGCTCTAAGATGCGTTCTCTCCCTTAGAATTCGTCGCTAGATGAGTCCGGCGGCTTTCTGCAGCGCCAGCGCGGCGTCGATGGCGTTCACGACGCCGTCGTGGTTGACGTCTCCGTCGTCCGGACAGCCGACCGCGCCGATAAGGCCCGCGGCGTACTGGAGCATGAGCGCCGCGTCGATGGCGTTGACCGTGCCGTTGCAGTCGGCGTCGCCCGGCAGCTTCGGCTCGGAGGCCGGCGGCGTCGCGGTGGCCCCCGGCCCGTGGGTCGCGGTCGGCGGCGCGTCGGTGGTGCAGCTCACCGCGCCGTTCACCGTGGTCGCGTTGATGGTCCGCGGCCCGCCGATCGTCGCGTCGGCGAAGACGTTGAGCGTGAGCTCCAGGTTGCCGCTCCCAGCTCCCTTGCAGGCCAGGCCGATGCTCGCCAGGTCGTTACTGCCGGCGAGGCCGTAGATGTTCGTTCCGGTGACACGCACGGTCGTGTCGTTGTAGTGAGCGTTGCAGAGCCCGTTCTGCGCCGCCGCGCAGCCGACGATCGTCACCTTCGCCGGATCGTAGTGAACGTCAACCGTCCACGCGCCGATGCCCGGCGCGGCGATGTCATTCGCCCGTAGCTCCACCTTGCTCAGGACGCCGACCTGGCCGTTGAGCGAATCGATACTTACGGACGGCCCCTGCGCCGACGCCCGCGAGAAGCTGAGCCCGCCCAGCCCCGCCAGCGCCAACGCAACTGCCACCAGGCCAATTGCTCGCACCCGTACCTGAAACATCAGCTTCCTCCCTAACCGGCCCGCAGCCGGTCGTATTCACCTAGGAGTTTCACCTACAGTATCGGCAGCCGGGAGTGGTGAGTGTTGCCCAGCACCGAGTCTGGAACGGCGGGATGCTACCATGGGCCTCGTGAGCGACGCGCCCTCGGTCGGCATCGTCACCGTCAACTACAACAGCGCCGCCTTCATCGGCGAGTTCCTCGACTCCCTCAGCAAGCTCGATTACCCGAACGCGCAGCTGGTCGTCGTCGATGCCGCTTCTAGCGACGGCTCCGCGGACGAGATCGCCCGGCGCTGCCCACAAGCGCACTTCGAGCGCTGCCGGGAGAACATCGGCATCGCGCGCGGGAACAACCTGGGCGCCGCATACTGCCGAGAACAAGGCCTCGATTACGTGCTCTTCCTCAACAACGACACCACCCACGAGCCGGGCTTCCTCCGCACCCTCGTCGACTCGGCTAACGAGCGCACGATGACGGTGCCGCGCATCCTCTACGCCGCGGACCACCGCCTCATCAGCACCCACGCAGGCGACTTCGACTGGACCCTGGGCCTGTTCCGCCATACGTACCACGGCAAGCCGGACGGGCCCGCGACGCAGCAGCCTCGCGAGCTGCAGACGGCAAGCTTCTGCTGCCTTCTCATGCCCACCTCAGCGTTCGAGGAGGCCGGCGCGCTGGACGAGCGCTTCTTTATGTACTACGAGGAGACCGACTTCCTGCGCCGGGCGCTCCAGCACGGCTATCGACTGCGCTACGTGCCGGCAGCCGTCACCTACCATCGCGAGAGCGCATCGAGCGGCGGGGGCTGGATGACCCCGTTCAAGCTCTATTACGCCACGCGCAACAGGCTCTACCTGGTGCGCAAGAACAGCCGATCGAGCCTCCGCTACGCGTACTTCACGCTCTACTTCTGGGCCACGCGGCTGCCCTACGTCGCGCGCTACGCGATCACCGGTAGGTGGCGCCTGCTGCGCGCGATGGCGCTCGGCGTGGCGCACTACTATCGCGGCAAGATGGGCCGCACGCTCGAGGTGCCCGACCTGTGAGCCAAGCCCGTAAGCTGCGCATCGCGATCGATTGCTCAGCCATTCCGGCGCAGATGGCCGGCGCTGGCGTCTACACGTACCAGCTCGTACGGGCGCTCGCCGAGCTGCCGCGCAAGCACAACATCATCGTCTTCGCTCGCGCCGGCCTGTTCGA
>JBGQHA010000310.1:0-3559 GCA_041497735.1 Dehalococcoidia bacterium
GCGAAGAATCCCGTTCCGCGTGAGGACGCGCCTCGATTTGGAAGTTGCGCAAGGTGCTCGGGGCGAACAGATTCCTCGCTTCGCTCGGAATGACGATGGAAGAAGATGAGCCGTGCTACAATCCGCGCGGCGAACGGAGGTGCCATATGCCCCGGCGTTTATCGAAGGCTGAACGCGAGCGCTTTCTCGATGGCCGGCACGTCGCGGTGCTGGTCACGCTGGGGCCGGACGGCGAGCCCGTGCCGACGCCGATCTGGTTCCTCTATCGCGACGGTCGCTTCTACTTTCGCACGGAAGTCAACGCGATCAAGGCGAAGAACATTCAGCGCGATCCGCGAGTCAGCATCTGCGTGCAAGAGGAGCGCCCACCGTACAAGGCGGTCATCGTGCACGGGAAGGCGCAGCTCGAGAAGAGCCCGGAGTGGCTGGCGGCGTCGATCCCACGGCACTACTTGGGCTTCGTCGGGGCGATGGGCTACGAACGTGCCGCGCGCACCGCGATCGAGAGCGGGCCGGAGATCGCGATCATTGTGCAGCCGGAGCGCTACGTGACGTTCGATTTCGCGCCGGAGACGCCGCTCGTTGGCCGGCTGTGGCTGCAGGCGAAGCGCGTGCTGCCGCCGTGGGTGTGATGAGGTGAGAGTATGAAACCAGATTCTCCATCGGCCCGAAAGATTCTTCGCTAACGGTCGCCTGTCGGCGACCTTGCCGCTCAGAATGACAAGAAGACGGACGCCGGAGACGCCGCTGGTGGGCCGACTGTGGCTCCAGGCGAAGCGCGTGCTGCCGTCATGGGTGTGAGTCGTGCTGTCATCCTGAGCGACAGCGAAGGATCTTTCCGTGCATCTGAGAGCGCGGCCAGATTCTCCATCGGCCCGAAAGATTCTTCGCTAACGGTCGCCTGTCGGCGACCTTGCCCCTCAGAATGACAGCGGGACTGCGCGCTGGCGCCGCCCTGACCGCTCAGGATGGCAGTAGAGGGATCGATTGCCGGCGACGGCAGCGCTCTGAATGACGGCGAGATTCGTGGCTGTGCTACAATCTCGCCTGCTGGAGGGCCACTAATGTCCGCAACTGAGTTCAGCAGACTCGCCGACGAGTGGATCGGCACGATCCTGACGCACCGGCCGGGCGCGGCAACCGCGCTGGGCATTCACGACTACGACGGTCAGCTGGGCGACCGCAGCCGCGACAGCATCGAGTCGCACGCGCGCGCGCTGCACGGCTTCGTCCAGCGGCTGGAGAAGATCGATACGTTGACGCTCAGCAGCGAGGACCGGCTCGAACACGAGCTGTTGCGCCGGCGCATCCTCTGGGAGCTGCTCACGATCGAGGACTTGCAGACGTGGCGCACGTCGCCGGGGTTGTACCTGGCATCGATAGGCGGCGGCTGCAACGGGCTGATCATTCGCGACTTCGCGCCGATCGGGGAGCGAACGCGCAGCCTCATCTCGCGCCTACGACAAGCTCCCGGCCTCCTGGAACAAGCTAGGGCGAACCTCGACGGCTGCCCGAAGCCGTACGTCGAGACGGCGATCGAACAGGCCGCCGGCGTGCGCATCCTCATGCAGCGCGACCTACCGGATGCCGTTGCGCATGTGAAGGACGCCGGGCTGCGCTCCGAATTCGAGGAAGCGCTACGCGCTGCGACCGGCGCTGTCGATGCGTTCGCTGCGTGGCTGAAGGATGAGCTGCAGCCGCGATCGGACGGCGACTACACGTACGGCGACGATCGCTATCGAAAGCTGCTCGCGTATACGGACTTCGTCGAGCGGCCGATCGAGGAGCTCGAGCGGCGCGGGCGGGAGGACATCCGCGCGTGTCAGGAACGGCTGAAAGAGCTCGCGGCGCAGATCGACGCGTCGGCGTCGACGGCGGAGGTCGTCGATCGCGTCGCGCAGGACCACCCGACCCCGGAGCGGCTGCTGCCGGACACCGAGGCGCTGCTGGAAGAGCTGCGTCAGTTCTGCATCGACCGCAAGCTCGCGACGATGCCGACCGAGGTTCGCATCCAGGTGGCGGAGACGCCGTCGTTCGCGCGGATGACGACGCAGGCGGCGTGCAGCACGCCGGGTGCGTTCGAGTCGAAGGCGACGGAGGCGTACTACTACGTGAGCTCGCCCGACGCGTCGTGGCCGGCGGAGCGGCAGGAAGCGTACATGAAGTTCTTCAACCGCCACAGCCTGCCCGGCGTCAGCGCGCACGAGGCGTATCCCGGCCACTACGTCCACATCTCGTGGCTGCGCAAGGGCGAACGAAAGCTGCCGCACTTCCTGATGACGGTCACGACAACCGAAGGCTGGGCGCACTACGTAGAACAGGTGATGGTCGAGGCGGGCTATGGGGGCGGCGATCCTCGTTTCGAGATGATGCAGCTGCGCGAGGCGCTGCTGAGGCTGTGCCGCTACATCGCATCGATCGGGATGCACACGCAGGGCTGGTCATACGACGAGAGCGTGGCGTTCTTCGAGCGCGAGGGGTTCGCGACGAGGCCCATCGCGGAGCGCGAGACGCGCCGCGGCCAGATCGGCCCGAACTACTACGCGTACACGCTGGGCAAGCACGAGATCCTGTCGCTGCGCGAGAAATTGCGCGCGAAGCAGGGCGCGAAGTTCGATCTCCTCTCGTTCCACGACGCGTTCATGAAGCTGCCGTACCCGATCCCGATGATCGAGCAGATCATGCTCGGCCAGGAAGGCTCAGTCGAATAATGCAGTTCTTTGGATTCCCTCCTGATATTGTTGGTCCGCTTGTCGGCCTGAGCTGCTATCTGGTTATCGTGAGTATGTTCTGGCGCTGGATGCACCTCTTGGGGAGAGTTGTCACATTGATAACTGCCGTTCTCGGCGCAGTCGCCGTGGCAGTATTCACCGCGCAGCATTTTGATGTGAATTTGCCTCTAGGTTTGCGTGTGGTCAGCATAGTTGGCGGTATCAGCGTCATCGCCTGGGTCCTTTCCATGCGCGCCTGGGTTCGCTTGCCAACGAAACAACATTGACTTACCCAATCGGATGCATGTTTCTTGAGGCGCGGCTAGTATGAGTGACTACGATCTCGTCGTTGTTGGCGCGGGCTCCGCGGGCAGCGTCATCGCGACGCGCGTGACGGAGAGCCCGAAGAAGCGTGTGCTCGTGCTGGAGGCCGGGCCGGACTACGCGACGATGGACGAGCTCCCCGACGACCTGCGCAACGGCCACCACAACTCGATCGTGAAGCACGACTGGGGGTTCCGCTACCAGCCGTCTGCGCGGTCGCGGCCGGGCGTGCCGCTGCCGCGCGGCAAGGTCGTGGGCGGGTCGAGCGCGGTGAACACGTGCATCGCGCTGCGCGGCCAGCCGGAGGACTACGATGAGTGGGCGCGCAGCGCGGGGCCGGAGTGGGCCTGGGAGAAGTGCCTGCCTGCGTTCATCCGCCTGGAGACAGACCGCGACATCGACAACGAGCTGCACGGCCAGGACGGGCCGCTGCCGCTGCGGCGCTACACCTGGGACGAGCTGGTCCCGTTCCAGCGCGCGTTCCTGGAAGCGTGCCGTTCGCTTGGCTATCCGGAGTGTCCGGA
>JBGQHA010000311.1:0-3559 GCA_041497735.1 Dehalococcoidia bacterium
ACGTACCTCCCCGAGAACCTGCTCCCGATCGAGGAGGCCGGCGCTTTAGAGCTCATCGACGGCGAGTACAGCGTGACTCCGGAGATCACCGTCATCGATACGCGTGGCCACACCGAGGACCACGCCTCGGTTGTGCTCTCATCTGCAGGCGAGACGGCGATCTACATCGGCGACATGATCCAGCACCACGTCCAGCTCGAGCGCACGGCCTGGGTCTCGGCCTTCGACCTATTGCCGCTCGCCTCGATGGAAACCAAGAAGCGCATCGTGGAGCGCGCCGTCCGTGAGCGGGCGCTCGTCATCAGCGTGCATGAGCCGTTCCCCGGCCTCGGCCGCATGACGATGACCGAAGACGGCAAGAAACGGTGGGAGCCGCTCGAATGATGGTGGCGTTCGCTCCTGGGCGCACGGCCGTGCGCCCCTACATGCCGCGACCTTCGGTCGCGCGGACAGAGCTAAAGCTCTGTCCCTACATTTCCCCTCCCCTTCCCATCCGAGATGTGCCATGACGGCCGGTGTTCTTCGCCAACTGCCCCTCATCGAACAGCACCGGGCGTTCGGCGGGCGCTTCGCGCCGTTCGCGGGCTGGGAGATGCCGATCCAGTACACGGGCATCGTCGAGGAGCACAAGGCGGTGCGCGAGCGCGCCGGCGTCTTCGACGTCTCGCACATGGGCCGCGCCTTCGTTGTGGGCACGGACGCCGCGCGCCTGCTGCGCCGCGCCGTCACCTACAAGGTCGATCAGCTCGCCGAGGGCGAGGCGCACTACGCGCTCATGTGCGATGCAGCTGGCGGCATCGAGGACGATGTCTTCGTCTACCGCCTCGATGACCAGCGCTTCCTCGTCGTCAACAACGCATCGAAAGCCGATCTCGGCCGCGACCGCATCGCCGCCGCGCTCGAGCCGGGCGCAGACGCCGAGCTGCTCGATCGCACCTCGTCGACCGTCATGCTCGCGCTGCAGGGGCCAGACGCGCCGGCGTTCCTTGCGCGCGTCATCGGCGCGGAGGTGCCGAACACGCTGCCCAAGCGCCGCTGCACCGAGCTGGAGTTCTTGGGCTACAAGCTCTTCGTCTCGCGCACCGGCTACACGGGAGAGGACGGCTTCGAGCTCGTCACCTCGGTCGAGGCCGGCGCGCACCTGCTCACGCAGCTCGCGCGGCAGGGCGTCGTGCCCTGCGGCCTCGGCGCGCGCGATACGCTCCGGCTGGAGGCGGCACTGCCGCTCTACGGCAACGACATCGATACGACGACGAGCCCCTTCGAGGCTGGCCTCGGCTTCGCCGTGACGCTCGACGACGATGCACGCTTCCCCGGCCGCGACGCGCTCGCCGCCGCGAAGGCGGCCGGCGTCACAAGGAAGCTCTGCTGCCTGCGCGCGACCGATCGCGGCGTGATGCGCCACGGTTATGTCGTATTGCACGGCGGCGAGTCGGTGGCTACAGTGACCTCCGGTGGCTTCTCCCCCACGCTCGACGTGAGCATCGGCATGGCGTATCTGCCCGTCGATCTCGCGCGCGAGGGGACGGAGCTGCAGGTCGACGTGCGCGGCAAGCCGCTGCGCGTTGTCGTTGTAAAGCGCCCGTTCTACAAGACCAAAGCATCGTAGCTGCAGGGCTTCAGCCCTGCCACGGGACACACCTACGTCGTAGCTGCAGGGCTTCAGCCCTGCCACGCGCAGACCTAAAGGTCTGCAGGTACGAAAGGTCTGCCGTTAGGAGATCGCCAAGAAGCAGCGTGGCCGTCCCTGCGGGTCCATCAGATTCCTCGCTGCGCTCGGAATGACATTGTGAGGTGAGATGAACTTCCCTTCCGATCTGAAGTACACGAAAGAGCACGAGTGGGTGCGCGTCGATGGCGACACGGGTGTCGTCGGCATTACCGACTACGCCCAGGACCAGCTCGGCGACATCGTCTACCTCGACCTGCCGTCCGCGGGCGCCAAGGTCGAGCAGCACGGCAAGCTGGGCGAGATCGAGTCGGTGAAGGCGGTCTCCGACCTCTACTCGCCGGTCAGCGGCGAGGTGATCGAGGTGAACAAGGAGGCGGTCGATACGCCGGAGCTGGTGAACACCTCGCCTTACGACAAGGGCTGGCTCGTCAAGGTGCGCTTCTCGAACGCGGGCGAGCTAGACGGGCTACTGGACGCCTCCGCGTACGATGAGTTCGTCACGAAGACAATGGAAGAAGAGACGGACTGAGCGTCCTTCGACAAGCTCAGGATGGCATATGGCCTGCGATTTCTTGAAGAGAAGTGCATCCGCCATGGTGAGCTTGTCGAATCACGTCTTACCCGGTGCCGCGTTGTCCCAGGCCCTGTCCCGCCGGCAGTTTCCAGACCCCCTCTAGACATGCCCCACCCCTACATCCCCCTCACCGACGAAGACCGCCGCGCCATGCTCGCGACGATCGGCGCGTCGTCTATCGACGAGCTGTTTGCGGAGATCCCCGCCGACCACCGCGATCCCGCGCTCGACCTGCCAGCCGCGATGTCGGAGCCGGAGCTCATGCGCGAGCTGCAGCAGCTCGCCGCGCGCAATCGATCGGCCGGCGAGCTGCCGAGCTTCCTCGGTGCGGGGGCGTACCGCCACTTCATCCCCAGCGTGGTTGACCACATCATCCGCCGCGGCGAGTTCCTCACCTCGTACACGCCCTACCAGCCGGAGATCAGCCAGGGCACGCTGCAGGCCGCGTTCGAGTTCCAATCGCTCGTCTGCGAGCTGACCCGCATGGATGTCGCGAACGCCGGCATGTACGACGGCGCCAGCGCGCTCGCCGAGGCCTGCCTCATGGCCTGCGCCGTCACCGCCCGCAAGCGCATCGTCTTGGTCGACACGATCCATCCGCACACTATCGAGGTGATCAAGACGTACGCCGCCGGTCGCAACGAAGAGGTCAAGGTTGTCTCGGCGGCGAACCTTACGCTCAACGACGCGCACGCATGTGTCGCCGTGCAGCAGCCGAACTTCTTCGGCTACATGGAGGACCTAACGCGACTCGGCGCGGCCGCGCGCGAGGCCGGCGCGCTCTTCGTCGTCTCGGCTGATCCCGTCAGCCTCGGCCTTTTCCGCCCGCCCGCCGACTACGGCGCCGACATCATCGTCGGCGAAGGGCAGCCGCTCGGCGTGCCGCTCAGCTTCGGCGGGCCGTACGTGGGGCTCTTCGCCTGCCGCGACCGCTTCGTGCGCCACATGCCTGGCCGCATCGTCGGGCAGACGCACGACGTGGATGGCCGCACCGGGTACGTCCTCACGCTCCAGACGCGCGAGCAGCACATCCGCCGTGAGCGCGCGACGTCTAACATCTGCACCAGCACGCAGCTCATCGCGCTGGCGTTCACCATCGCGCTCTGCACGCTCGGCAAGCAGGGCCTGCGCGGCATGGCGGAGCTCTGCTACCACAAGGCCCACTACGCCGCCGAGCGCATCGCCGCACTCCCAGGCTATTCCATCGAGCCCGGACTCTTCTTCCAGGAGTTCGTCGTGCGCTGCCCGATCGCACCGGCCGAGCTGAACCGCCACCTGCTCGAGCGCGGCATCATCGGCGGCTACGACGTCTC
>JBGQHA010000312.1:0-3553 GCA_041497735.1 Dehalococcoidia bacterium
ATGCAGGTCGTCCGCGTCCAAGCCGACGGCGACTGCGATAGGTGTCGTGTCAACGCAAGCGAAGACGCTGGTCGAGTCGGGCTCCGAACCACCTCACGTGCTGTCGGCGTTGCCGGAAGGCAAGCTGCTGGTGAGCGGGGCCTTTGCTGGCGCGCTTGGCCGTCGGACATATGTCATAGAAGGCGATGGAGCGACCTTGCTGGCGCCGACAGAAGTGACTACCTCGTTCGATGGCGAATATGCCGCGTACCTGGAGCGACCTAACGATTTCAACGCGCAACCGACGGCGCTGGTCATCCGGAAAATCGACGGGAATGAGCCATTTCGGCTCTCCTGGTCATCCGGCACCATCCATGGTGCCGGATGGGCGCCCTCTGATGATAGATACTCATTCCAGATTGGCCAGACAGCTTACGTACGCCAGGTCGATGCTGGGAGTCAACTTGCATTCGAGATACCGGAAGGTACGCACGCAATCAAATGGCTCGCAGGCGGATCGGAACTGCTTGTAGTCGCAATGTCGGCTCCTGCTGGTCAGGACAGGAGAGCGTACTTGATGGATGCGAGCACGGGCGCCTTGAACGAGATCGTCTTACCACAGGAAGGTATCGTTGGGCCTGGCGCCGAGTACGACACGTTCTCTCCAGATGGCAGGTACGTTGGATTTCCAAGCATTAGTCGCGACTCAACAACAGGCTGCTTTTCTGTTTGTAACCTTTGGATCATGGAAATAGCGATCGGTCGGACATGCCTCGTCGCCAAGGATGCTCCATCGCATCAGTACCCTCAGGGTGTGGGCTGGTCGCCGGACAGTCGCACGGCAACATACTATGCGAAGTACGAGCCCGGACGATTCTATGAAGAGCATGCCGTTGATGTACGCACCTGCACCGACACGGCGGTTGAGCCCACGCCACTGCCTGCGACGCCGACCAAGTTGCCAATGCCCGGCCTTGCTGTCGGGTTCAATGCGAATGCCATGAGCTCTCCCAGCGGCCGCTACCTCCTCGTCTCAACTTCCCAAACAGCCGTCAGACCGCTGCCTATGGGCATGACGCCGCCCCCCGAGAAGCCATTCGCCGGCACTCCGTCACCGGGCGCGGCGCAGATGTACGTCGTCGATACGCAAACGGGCAAGGTGACCACGCTCGTTGACGAGCAGCGCGAGTTTGTGCCGACGGCCTGGCTTCCCTGAGCCTTCCGGCCCCTTGGCCCGTGGGCCGCGGCCCTTATATAGTGACGGCGGGCACAATCTATGCTCGAGACAGAAGCGACCCTCGAAATCAAGCAGCTCGTCGCCGAGTTTAAGCCCGGCGACGCCGATCTGCTGCCCGCGCTCCACAAGGTCCAGCACCGCTATGGCTACATCCCGAAGGAGTCGATGGCGATCGTGGCGCGCCAGCTCCACGTGAGCGAGGCGCACGTCTACGGCGCGGTGACGTTCTACGCCGAGCTGCGCACGACGCCGCCGCCGGAGACGCGCATCGATTGGTGCAGCGGCCCCGCCTGCCGGCTGAAGGGCGGCGAGCACGTCCGGCGCGCGCTAGAGGCGACGCTGGGCATCGAGATGGAGCAGAACACGCCGGACAACAAGCTGGGCCTGCACCTGGCGCAGTGCAACGGCACGTGCGACTTCGCGCCGCAGGTGTGGGTGAACGGCAAGATTGTCGGGCCGCTGTCGGCGGCGGAGACGATCCGCATGGCACGAGAGATGAAGAAGAGCTCGTAGGGGCCGAGCTTTAGCTCGGCCCAGGACAGAGCTTCAGCTCTGTTCCTACATTCGGATTCGGAGGAACGCGCCAGGCTGAAGCCTGGCCTTCGGAGAAGAAGAGCGAAATGCGATGCTGAAGGCGTACGAAGAGCTGCGGAAGCAGGCCGATGCGGTCTGGCAGGCGATCGAGAGGCCGCAGCGCACGCTTGTGCGCGTGCCGGTGGCGACGTGCTCGATCCCCGGCGGCGCGCTCGAGACGCTGGAGGCACTCCGGCGGGAGGTGCGCGAGCGCGGCCTCGCCGTTGATGTCGAGCGCATCGGTGAGACGGGGCTGTGCTGGCTGGAGCCGCTCGTCGAGGTGCGCAAGCCGGACGGCAGTGTCGTCTGGTACGAGAAGATCACGCCGGACCGCGTCGCAAAGCTGCTCGACGAAGCGATCGACGGGGTGTGCCGCGACTACGCGTTCGCCGTCGTCGCCGGCCCGGCGGTCGACCCTTCGGCGGAGCTCAGGGCAGGTGGCGTGCAGCAGCTCGCGGACTACGATTACTGGCAGATCCAGGAGCGACGGCTGATCGCGCGCTGCGGCCTCATCGATCCGGAGAACATCGACCACTACATCGCGACCGGCGGCTACTCGGGCGTGGCGGCGGCGCTGGAGCAGAGCCAGGAAGACGTGATCAAGGCCGTGAGCGACTCGACGTTGCGCGGCCGGAGCGGCTCGAACTTCCCGACGGGGCAGAAGTGGGAGTTCCTGCGCAGCAAGACGCGCGAGCCGAAGTACCTGATCTGCAACGCGGACGAGGGCGACCCGGGCGCGTTCGTCAACCGCATCCTGATGGAGTGCGACCCGCACTCGGTGCTCGAAGGGATGCTGGTGGCGGCGCACGCGACGGGCGCCTCGTTCGGGTACATCTACATCCGAGATGAGTATCCGCTCGCGATCGATCGGATGGCGCTCGCGCTGCAGCAGGCGCGCGAGCGCGGCCTCTTCGGCGACAACGTCCTCGGCACGGGCAAAGCGTTCGACGCGGAGATCTGGCGCGGCGCCGGCTCCTACGTCTGCGGCGAGGAGTCGGGGCTGCTCGCATCGGTGAACGACAAGCGCGGCATGCCGCAGATCCGGCCGCCGTTCCCGGCCGACTCCGGCGTCCTGGGGCAGCCGACGAACGTGAACAACGTCGAGACGTACAGCTGCGTGGCACTGCTCTTCCAGAAGGGGCTGGAGTACTACAACTCGCTCGGGACGGAGCGCAACCGCGGCACGAAGATCTTCAGCCTGACTGGCCACATCGATAGGCCGGGCGTGCTCGAAGTGCCGTTCGGCTTTCCGTTTCGCACGTTCTACGACATGTTCGCAGTCGGCCCGTGGTACGAACGCAAGGCGTGGAAGGCGATCCAGGCCGGCGCGGCGCTCGCGGGCATCCTGCCGACGCACATCGCGCTCAAGCTGACGATGGAGCCGGAGGAGTTTCGCGCGCACGGCGTGCTGATGGGCGGCGGCGGCATCGTCTTCATCGACGAGACGGCGTGCATCGTCGATCTGAACATCATGTTCTCGTGGTTCCTGGAGGACGAGTCGTGCGGGCGCTGCACGACGTGCCACGGCGGCACGCAGCGCATGACGGAGATCTTCCGGCGCATCGCGCGCGGCGGCGGGCATCCGGACGACTACAACAAGATGCGCATCCTGGGGCAGGCGCTCCAGTGGTCGAACTGTGTGCACGGCTCCGCCTCGCCGACGATCATGCTCAAGAGCGCAGAGTTCTTCCGCGAAGAGATCGATGAGCACATCCTCAACCGGCGCTGCCCGGCGCAGGTCTGCCGCGACCTGATCCGCTACGA
>JBGQHA010000313.1:0-3550 GCA_041497735.1 Dehalococcoidia bacterium
CTTTGTGCACGGGCCTGTGCGGCCGGTGGTGCAGCACGGCTCGAGATTCACGTAAAGATTTGCGCCGCGCGCTTTTGCTCCCGCTTTTTCGAGCGCGACGATTTCGGCGTGGTCGCGACGATCATAAACATGGTAGCCCTCCCCCACCTTGATGCCATCCTTGACGACAACAGCTCCGACGCGAGGATTCGGGTGCACCAGCGCCATGCCATCGCGAGCGAGCTCCATGGCTTCCGACAGCCAATAATTGTTTTCGAGAACCGGCTTAATCGAAGAGCGAGTTAACATAGGTTTGCGCGTCGAAGGGAACCAGGTCGTCGATCTGCTCGCCCGTGCCGACGAAGCGGATGGGCAAATTGAGTTCGCGAGTGATGGCGACGACGATGCCGCCTTTGGCTGTGCCGTCGAGCTTGGTGAGCACGATGCCGGTGACGCCGGCGTGGCTCCAGAATTCGCGCGCCTGATTCAGGCCGTTCTGGCCGGTGGTGGCGTCGAGGACCAGCAGGACATCGTGCGGCGCGCCGGGAACGACTTTCATTGCGGTGCGCTTCATTTTCTCAAGCTCGGCCATGAGATTCGATTTCGTGTGGAGCCGGCCGGCGGTGTCCACGATTACAGCGTCGGTTCCGCGGGCGGCTGCGGCGGAGAGCGCGTCGAAAATCACGGCCGAGGGATCGGCGCCGGATTTCTGCTTGATGATTTCAACGCCGGCGCGGCGTCCCCAGACTTCGAGCTGCTCGATGGCCGCGGCGCGGAATGTGTCGGCGGCGCAGAGGAGCACGCTGGCGCCTTCCTTTTTCAAGCGATGCGCGAGCTTGCCGATGGTGGTGGTTTTTCCGGTGCCGTTGACGCCGACCACGAAAATGACGCGGGGCGCGGCAGTGATTTTGCCGTCGGGACTCGCCGCGGGGGCGGTGAGAATTTTCAGCACCTGGTTTTTCAGCTCGCGCTTCAAATCCTTCGCATCGGTGAGTTTGTGTTCGTTCACCTGCTGGCGCAGCGCGGCGAGGATTTCCCGAGTGGTGCGCACGCCGATATCCGCACTGAGCAGCGCCGATTCGAGCTGCTTGAGCAGCTCGGGATCTACCGGACGGTCGCCGGTGAGGATTTGCTCGACCTTGGCGGCCAGCTCCGTGCGCGTCTTGCCGACGGAGTCCTTCAGGCGCTCGAGCAGTGTGGGTTCGGGTGGGCCGAAAAGTGTGATCATGAGCTTCGTCGAATGAGTCGAAGCTCAATATTGTAGCAGAGGACCGATTCGTGGCAGGCGATCGGTGTGGATTGAAGGGGAAGGCGGTGGTGGCCTGTACGAATCCCAAAGAGCACAGCCAGGATTTGCTGTGCCACAGAAATCTCAAATCGCAAATTCGAGATTTGAAATGACGGCAGAGTAAACCGAGAAGGCATTCACCGCAGAGGCGCAGAGGGCGCGGAGAACTACCGAGGCAGACCACCGGGGAAAGCCGGGCGGAACCGAGAAAAGACGGGGCTGCTACGAGACCTAGACTTCGACGAGGGTAGCGGAGAGACGGAGGCGGCCGTCTTTTATGGCGGACTCGAGGGCGGCGACAACTTTGGGGTCGAAGCGGGAGACGGCGAGGGAGCGGATGCGGTCGAGCGCGAACTCGAGGTCCATCGCAGATTGATAGGGGCGGTTCGTGGTAATGGCGTCGAGCGTGTCGGCCACGGCGATGATGCGCGCCATCAGCGGAATCTGGTCGCCGGACAAACCGTAGGGGTAGCCCGCGCCGTCGAGCCGCTCGTGGTGGAGCTCGATGCCGGGGAGCATATCCTTCAATTGCGCGACGGGGCGCATGATGTTGGCGCCCTTCACGGTATGCTGCTTCATCAGGTCGAATTCTTCGTCGGTCAACTTGCCGGGCTTTTTCAGCACGCGGTCCTCGACGCCGATCTTGCCAACGTCGTGGAGCAGCGCGGAAATGCGCAGGCGGTCGAGGTCTGCCGTATTCATCTTCAGATATTCGCCGATGATCATGGAATATTTTGCGACGCGGCCGGAATGGCCCCGGGTGTACGGGTCCTTCTCATCAATCGCGGCGGCGAGCATGCGGATCGAGCCAAGGAACAGCTCGCGGTTTTCGGTGGCCGCCTGCTTCAGGCGCTCGACGTACTGTTCGATGTCGCCGGCCATGTGATTAAACGTCTCGGCGAGCTCGCTGATTTCAGCGGCGCCGCGGACTTCGACGCGCTCGTGGAATTCCGCGCGGCTGATGGCGCGCACCGAAAAGACCAGGCCGCGAATGGGCCGCGTGATGCCGACGGCGAAGAGGTATCCGAATGAGAGGGCCACAAACGTGACGCCGACGACGAAGCTGAGCGCCTGGGCGGTCAACTCCTTAACGCCTGCGTCAATGCGCGCTTCGTCGAGGCTGCGCTGCGCGATCACCGCCCAGCGCAATTCCGGGATGGTGCTGTAGGTGCCGATCATCTCGACGGGATGCGTGCCGGCGCTGTCGTAGTTCGTGAAATGCATAGTTTCCGTGGCGCGCAACTCTTGCGGCAAATCTCTGAACTGCTTGACGAGCGGCGAGCTGGCGGTGACGTCGCGCCCCGGGACGGTGTCACGCGTATTGGGGTGCGCCACGATGTGGCCGTGCACGTCCACGATGTACACGGTGCGGTTGCGGACGCTGGCATCGCGGAGGCGTCCGAGCAGGCGGTCGATCGAAACGACCGAGGCGAGCATGCCGCTGAATTGGCCGTCGGAAAGCAAGGGTACGGACATGATCAGCGCGGGGCGGTTTTCCTGGCCGAGCGCAAAAGGCTCACTGACGAAGTTGAGGCCCTGAATGCTGGCCGTGAATGCGCGCTTCAGGGCGACTTCGACGAAGGGGTCTTTGTCCGCGTGGATGCTTCCGGCGGATTCGCCCTTGGCCTGCTTGTTCACCGCGGTGACGTAAAGAATGTTGGGATTATTCTCGACGAAATTCTGCAGCAGGCGCGCAAGCTGCGGGGCGTGCGCGGCATCGTCCACATTCAAAATCCAGCCGGTGAGTGCCAGTGTCTGCCGCTGGCTCAGGAGCTGCTCGCGCAGGTTGGACTCGAATTGCAGGGTTTCATTGGCCAGGGAGCGCGTGATTTCGTTCTGCTGGACGCGCTCGGTGTCCTGCAGCTTTTGCTCGCTGAGTTGCAACACCTGACGGTGGTAGAGCCACAATGGCGCGACGCTGACGAGCAGCAGCGCCCCCAGCACAATCCAGAGGATGCGCAACCGCCGCGTCTTCACCTGCTTGAGGGCTTTTATGGGCACAACAATCCTTATCCTCTAAATGCTAACGGAGAGAAAGAGGCGGCACAACGGGACGAAAGTACTGGAGTTAGCAGATAAGCTACAGAGCATTTGGCGATGAGGACGCACGGCACTTAGCCGGTGGCAGCCGGTGTCTGTTGGCGCGTTTGCTAATGCCGTAGGGAGGCGCTAGCGGCCCAGCTTGAGCTTATTTTCTTCACCGGTAATAAGTCGCTCGATATTTGGGCGGTGCTTGATGATGATGAGGACGGCGATGAGCGCGGTCGAGACCGTGACGATATC
>JBGQHA010000314.1:0-3541 GCA_041497735.1 Dehalococcoidia bacterium
GCTGTCGGTGATGGAGCGCCAGAAGCCGCGGCCGCGCGAACAGTCGATTGACGACGAAGAACAAGCCGTCCAGCGCAGGTGGTACGCCGCAGCCATCAGCAGCGCCTTCGCGATGCCGGTGGTTCTGGGGCTGGCCATCGCTGCGTTTCTGGCCGGTGCCTCGCCACTCTTCATGGCCGCGCTACTCGTAGTCGGCCTCCTCGCGATCGCCGGGCCCTTTGCTCCCAGCTTCGTGCGCCTAGCTTCCGGCGTCCGCACGCCGAACCTGGCGCTCCCGACGCTGCGCTTTCCCAGGCCTAGGCGAAGCAAGAAGCGCGAGCCCACGACCATCACCCGCACGGCGAGCCTTTCGCTCCCGAAGCTGCGCATACCCACGTCTCGACGGACCCCGAAGGGCGAGCCAGCGACCATCACGCCGATCGACGCCGCCCAGCTCAAGTCGTTGAAGTCATCGACCGAGTCCCGGACGCTGCAACTACGCCGCCGCGAGGCAAAGGACGCCCCATCTCCGGCCGAAGAACCAGACCGAGCTGCGGTGGAAGACCCACGAGACTAGGGGGCGCCGGCCGAAACAGGCTCTCAGCGTGGCCAGAGGTATGATCGCACTATAACTCTTATGTAGAGAGGGCATTTGGCTGAGCCGGTTTGTCAGGCCGGCTTCTCCGGGAACGTCACCAGCGACGTGGTGCTTTCCACGCCGGGGATGGTCCGGATGTGGTCGCTCAGAATTGGCGGCACATCGCCCAGGTCGTCGACCTTGATCTCGGCGACCATGTCGTACGGCCCCATCACCTCATGGCATTCGGTGACACCTTTGACGTTGCGCAGCGCCTGGTAGACGGTCTTCGTCGAGCCGGGATTTGCCACGATCAACACATAGGCCTTAATCATCGGGTTCCTCCCAACGTTTGGTTGTCTGCACTCGCCTCGTTTCGGTCTACATCGCGCGGCGTCGTAAGTCAACGATTGCAGGTCGATTATGTCCAGCGAGACCCGACCGCAGCGGCATCGACTACAATGGTTCAATGACGGCGCGAACACTGGACCGGAGCCTCGTCCGCAAGCTGGAACGCATCGCCGGCCGCGACGGTGTCCTGTGGCGTCCGGAGGAGCTCCTCGCGTTCGAGTACGACGCGACGATCGAGAAGGCGTTGCCCCAGGCCGTCGTCTTCCCGTCGACAACGGAGCAAGTAGCAGACGTTGTCCGTGCCGCGCTGGAGGCCGGCCAGCCCGTCGTTCCCCGAGGCGCCGGTACCGGACTCAGCGGCGGCTCTGTAGCCGCGCTGGGAGGCGTTGTCGTCGCGCTGACGCGCATGAAGCGCATCCTGGAGCTAAACACCGTCGACCGCTTCGCCATATGCGAGCCTGGCGTCGTCAATCTCGAGCTCTCGCAGGCCGCCGAGCCGCATGGCCTCTTCTATGCGCCTGACCCATCGAGCCAGCGCGCCTGCACGCTGGGCGGCAACGTCGCTGAGAACGCTGGCGGGCCGCACTGCCTTGCCTACGGCGTCACGACGAACCACGTCTTCGGCCTCGAGGTCGTCCTGCCGGACGGGTCGATCGTTTGGTTGGGCGGCAAGACGCGCGAGACGCCGGGCTACGACCTGCGAGGCGTGTTCATCGGCTCCGAGGGCACCCTGGGCATCGTCACGAAGATCGTCGTGCGCCTCATGCGCGTGCCGGAGTCGACGCGGACGCTGCTCGCCATCTTCGACGAGGTGGACAACGCCAGCGAGGCCGTCTCAGCGATCATCGGCCGCGGCATCCTGCCGTCCGCGCTCGAGATGATGGACCGCGAGATCATCCGCGCCGTGGAGCCGGTGTTGCACGTCGGCTATCCGCTCGACGCCGGCGCGGTGCTGCTGATCGAGGTCGACGGCCTGCGAGAGGCGTGCGCTGAGCAAGCCGCCGCCATCCGCGACGTCTGTCTCGCCGTCGGCGCGCGCGAGGTGCGCGAGGCCGAGGCCGCCGAGGAGCGCGCGAAGCTCTGGGCGGGCCGCAAGGGTTCGATCAGCGCGCTGGGGCACCTCGCGCCGAACTACTACGTCCTCGACGGCGTCGTGCCGCGTACGAAGCTGCCCGTCGTGCTGCGCCGCGTCTACGAGACATGCGAGCGCTACGGCTTCCCCGTTGCAAACGTCTTTCACGCCGGCGACGGCAACCTGCACCCCAACATCCTCTTCGACGAGCGCAAGCCCGGCGAGACTGCGCGCGTACTTGAGCTAGGCGCGGAGATCATGCGCCTCTGCGTCGAGGCCGGCGGCAGCATCACCGGCGAGCACGGCGTCGGTTATGAAAAGCGCAGCTTCATGGAGTGGATCTTCTCGCCGGCGGATATCGAGGCCATGATGAAAGTGAAGGCCGCCTTCGGCGCGAACGAGCTCTATAACCCCTGCAAGATCTTCCCGACCGGCAAGGGCTGCGGGGAAGTCACGCGCCAGCAGTTCGAGCGCGTCGCGGCGCAGTTGGGATCGGACGCGTATGTCTAGAGGCGCTCAGCCATGACTGCTTGCTTCCTTCCGATGACCTCGGACGAGATCACCGTGGAGTGGCTCAACCAGGTGCTGGGTGAGAGCGGCGTCCTTGAGAGCGCGCCGATCCGCTCGTTCGACAAAGAGGTGATCGGCGCGGAGGCCGGCTTCCTAGGCGAGCTGACGCGCATCAGGCTGCGCTACGAGCGGGCGACTCGCACAGCGCCGGCCTCGCTCGTCGCGAAACTCCCCACGCGGGACGACACGGCGCGGAACATCGGACAGCTCTTCGGCTTCTACGAGCGGGAGGTCCGCTTCTATCAAGAGATCGCCGCGAAGATCGAGCTGCGTACGCCGCGCTGCTATTACAGCGCCATGGACCCGCCATCCGGCCGCTTCGTCCTGCTGCTGGAGGACCTGGCGCCTGGCCGCTGCGGCGACCAGCTCGCTTCGTGCTCGCTGGAAGAAGCGAAGCTGGCGCTGACGGAGCTGGCCAAGTTTCAGGCCGCCTGGTGGAACAGCCCGCGTCTCGCCGAGCTGCCCTGGTTGCCTGCTGTAGACGACCCGGTGTTCCGCCAGGTGCTGGGGACGCTGTACCAGCAGTCCTGGCCCTTCTTCGTCAAGACGTTCTCGGAACAACTGCCTGCGGCGATCTTCGACATCGGTGAGCGATTCGGGGCCAGCTTTGCCGCCCTATCGGACAGCCTGGCCTCCTTTCCGCGCACCATCGTCCACACCGACTTCCGGCTGGACAACATGTTCTTCGACCTGCCGGACGGCAGCCCGTTCGCCGTCATCGACTGGCAGATCGTCCAGCGCGGCATCGGCCTGACCGACGTGACGTACTTCCTGGCCGGCAACTTCCCGCCAGAGGTGCGCCGGGAGCACCAGACCGATCTGTTGCGCGCGTACCATCAGACGCTGGTCAGCCACGGCGTGTCCGGGTATAGCTTCGATCAGTGCCTGGAGGACTACCGGCGCGCCGCGCTCTTCATGCTGATCTTCATGGTGACGGGTCGCGAGAACGTGGACATGGGCGCCTATGGCGACCGCGCCCAGAGTCTCGTCGA
>JBGQHA010000315.1:0-3516 GCA_041497735.1 Dehalococcoidia bacterium
ACAGAGCTGGCGAGCGCTGCGCGCGTCGCCCGCAGCCTCTCGTCTCGAACCATCGGCTTGCTTGGCAAGCGCGCGCTGCCTCAGGGTGAGGCGCTCGTCATCGATCCGTGTTCGTCGGTTCACACCGCGTTCATGCGCTTCACGATTGACGTCGTGTACCTCGACCCGTCAAAGCGTGTCATCAAGGCCGTGGCGGATCTGAAGCCGTTCCGCATCAGCGGCGTCCTGCGCGGCAAGTGCTCGGTGATCGAGCTGCCGCGAGGCGCTATTGCCGCGAGCAACACGAGCCCCGGCGACCAGCTCGCCTTCGACTCCTAGGCCGCCCCGGCCTAGCGAGTGCAGCTGACGTTGTACTCGCTGATCGAGATCTGGATGTCGGCTACCGTGACATTGCCATCGCTGTTCAAGTCCGCCCGCGGATCGTCCATGCGACGGTAGTGCTGGACCACATAGATGATGTCAGCGACCGTCACCTTGCCGCTGCCATCGAAGTCGGCGCAGGGCCAGCGCATGGGCGTCGGTGTCGGCGTGATGGTCGGCGTGTTGGTGACCGTCGGCGTATTGGTGATCGTCGGCGTATTGGTCGCCGTGAACGTCGGTGTCGGCGTCGGGGCGAGAACCATCGACTGGAGCAGAACGACATTGTTCGAATACGTTGACTCCGGCGCCTGATGGACCACGAGCAGCCGATTGAAGACCGCTGAGGCCGTCACCTGCGTGTTCGAGGCAACGGTGATCCGCCCGGTCAGCGTGATCGTTGCCGCGTCACCTCCGTGAAAGAGGCCAGGCAACGAGCAGTGCAGCGTGCCGCTGTCGATGATGCAGGTGCCTCCGAAGTTCGCCGCAAAGCCAGTGACGATGAAGCCGGTCGGATACTGAACGAAGCCCTCGATCAAGTAGGGGCGGCCGGTTGCCGGGTTGTTGTCATTGGCAACATCGAGCCCGCCGATGTTCGTGACAACCGTGGTGTAGGTGAACGTCGCGCCGCTGGGAGCCGGATCCTGGCTGACGTTCATGGTCACCGCCAGGTCGCCGGGCGGTGGCACCGGCGTAGGCGTCCCTGTTACTGTCGCCGTGGCAGTCGCTGTCGCGGTAGCCGTGGGGGGCGCAGTCACCGTAATGGAGACCTGCGCCTGGTTGTTCGCCTCGCTGAACTCAGCCACCTCGTCGTAGGGATCGACCGTCGCCGAGTCGATGACGACGCCCTCCTGCGTGACGTAGCCGCCGATCGTGACCGTGGCCAGGCCGCCCGCCGGCAGCGCTCCCAGGTCGCAGTCCAGCTCTCCGCCCGTCAGGGACCCGACCAGCGCGCAGCTCCCGGCCGAAGCCGAGAACGACGTGTAGACGAAGTCAGCCGGTGGGTTGTGCGCCACCCGGACCGGGGCCACGCCCTGACCGCCCACGTTGCGCACCTGGACGGTAAGCGTAAGCGGATCGTCGCCTCGAACGGGGTTCGGGGCGGGGACGATCGTGACCGTCAGATCGCCGGTGAGCGGCGTGGGTGTCAACGTGGCTGTGGCCACAGGCGTATTCGTCTGCGTCGCCGTCAAAGTCGGCGTTCGCGTAACCGTCGGCGTCGGGGTGATCGTCGGCGTGCGCGTGGGCGTGGGCGTCCCCGGCGTCGCGGTAGCAGTCGGCGTGGTCGTGGCGGTTGCTGTATCGGTAGCCGTCGCCGTGGGCGTTGCCGTGGGCGCCAGCACCTGCGTTGTGGTGATGGAGGTATTGTTCGCCTCATTCGACTCAATGACCGTGTTGCCGGGGTCGACCGTCGCCGTGTTCGTGACGTTCGTGTCGATCCCGGTCGTGATGTAGCCGGTGACGGTGATCGTGGCGATGGCGCTCGGGCCCGTGCCGAAGGGGCCCAAGTCGCAGTCCAGCAGCCCGCCGGTGACGCCGTGCTGCAGCGAGCACACGCCGCGCGTCGTGCTGAAGCCGCTGTACGTGAAGTTGGGCGCGGGCTGATCGATGAAGCGCACTGAGCTGGTCGGGACGCTGCCCACGTTGCGCACCTTCAGCGTGTAGTTGAGCGGCGCCCCGCCCACCACGGGGTCCGGGCTGTCTGTCGTGGTTACGACCAAGTCCACGCCGATCGCCAGCGTCGGCGTGGGCGTGAAGGTGTTGGTCACGGTGGGCGTGAAGGTGTCTGTCCGCGTGGGCGTGAAGGTGTCCGTCGCCGTAGGTGTCAGGGTGTTCGTCGGCGTCGGCGTGAAGGTGTTCGTCGGCGAGGGCGTGAACGTGTCGGCGGGCGTGCTGCTCGCGGTTGCCGTCGCCGTCGGCGCGAGCACCGTGGTAACGGCCGTCGCGGAGTTGTTCGTCTCGTTGTACTCGGGAACAATGTCTGCCGGGTCGACGCTTGCCGTGTTGCTGACCGACGTGCCCACGGCCGTCGTCACGGAGCCCCTGATCGAGATGGTCGCGACGGCGCCCGCGCCCGTGCCCAAGGAGCCGAGGTCGCAGTCGAGCGTGCCACCGGTACTCGACCCAACGATGGCGCAGCTCCCTCTCGTCGTCGAGAAGTTCGCGTAGGTGAAGCCGCTGTCCGGGGTGTCGATGAGGCGGACGAAGTTCGCCCCCAGCGAGCCGATGTTCCGCACTTCGATGGTGTACGTCAGCGTCTGGCCGCTCCCCACCGGGTCCGGCGAGTCGACGTTTGTCACTGTGAGCTCGGCCATCAAGGGCGTCGGCGTGGGCGTGAAAGTGTTAGTCGGCGTTGGGGTGAAGGTGGTCGTCGGGGTCGGCGTGAAGGTGTTGGTGGGCGTCGGCGTGAAGGTGTTGGTAGGCGTCGGCGTGAACGTATTGGTAGGCGTCGGGGTGAAGGTGTTTGTGGGCGTCGGAGTAAAGGTGCTTGTCGGCGTCGGGGTGAAGGTTTCCGTTGGGGTCGGGGTGAAGGTGTTTGTGGGTGTCGGGGTGAAGGTATCCGTTGGGGTCGGCGTGAAGGTGTCGGTGGGCGTTGGCGTGAAGGTGTTCGTCGGTGTTGGCGTGAAGGTATCCGTTGGGGTCGGCGTGAAGGTGTCGGTGGGCGTCGGCGTGAACGTGTTGGTAGGCGTCGGGGTGAAGGTGTCGGTGGGTGTCGGGGTGAAGGTGTCGGTGGGCGTGGGCGTGAAGGTGTCGGTGGGCGTGGGCGTGACCGTGTCGGTCGCCGTCGCCGTCTCGGTGGGAGTATCCGTCTCACCCAGCGCCATGCCGTGACGGGATGGCTGGCTGGACAGGGCGACGAGGGACACGGCGACGAGCGCGCCCATGACGAGGCCCGCCGCAATGCCGAGCCTGAGGTGTGGCAATGCCCGACTCACGCTATTGAGCCACCCTGTCTTCTTGGGGCCGGGCCGCCGTTTGAGGGCGGCCAGGCCGTCCGGGTCGGTTCTTAGGAATCTGTCCTCTCCCCATATCTACTAACGGCCGGCGGGGACGCTCGGTTGCAGGCGAGCGGTCCGGTCGAAGCAGAACATGCGTCCGGCGAATGCCGGCGCGAGGGTGCCACCAGCTCTGGCTCCTCTCCCGGCCATCATAGGGGCT